>QOQA01000014.1 GCA_003331875.1 Cryomorphaceae bacterium
CATTAGCCAATACTCCTCTAACTATACCTATCAAAACTATGATAATCAGATAATTATGTCTAATTTAGAAAGTGATTTTGATTACATAATAATTGATTAAATGATTAGGTTTTTCTTCATATTCTTTGTTTTTTATAATATTTATGCTCAAGATGAAGCAAAAAGAATTACTCAAGAAAAATTCTATACTGAAAAAAAATTATTTATGCTGAACGAATTAGAATTGGATGAAGATGTTGAAAAAAAGTTTTGGGAAATTTATATAAAATTTGATTCACAAAGGCTGATTTTAAGCAGGGAAATCGCCTTGACAAATAGGAAACTTCTTAAAAACAAAATAATTGAAGACTTTGAAATTCAAAAATTGATTAAAAAAAGTTATGATAACGGTTCAAAAAGCTTACAATTAAAAAATACTATGATGTTAGAGCTTTCCAAAATTATTGATAACGTAAATCTAGTTAAACTGCAGTCAGTAGAACTTAAGTTCAGACAACAAATGATTTTAAGATCTAAAAACAGTAAATAATTGTTAATAAATTTTTTAGAAATCAACCAAAATCCCTACTATCAGCATATAATTCTAATGCTTTTTTAACATACTTTTGAGAAGTAGTTAATGATATCATTCTTTCAAAACAACAAAAACCAAATCTACGCTGTTGATAGCAAGAATTCCATTACCCAAAATGATGTAAAAAAATTAGTTTGGTTATTTGGAAATAGTAAATTCCTAAAAGTAAATATCATTTACTCTACATTTATTGGTCCCAGAAAAACAATGGTTACGCCTTGGTCAACAAATGCAGTTGAAATAACAAAAAATATGGGCTTGAAATTTATTGAAAGGATCGAATTATTTAATCCTGCTGATGATGCTGATGTATATGATTATATGATTTCAGAAAAATATATAAAATTAGATCAGGATGTATTTAAAGTGAGTAGAAAACCTGAAAAGAAACGTCTAATAAATAACATTAATGAATATAATTTGAGTGAGGGGCTTGCTTTGAGTGATGATGAAATAGTTTACCTTGAATCTTTATCAAAAAAATTGGGCAGAAAACTAACAGACTCCGAAGTATTTGGGTTTTCACAAGTCAACTCTGAACATTGTAGGCATAAAATTTTCAATGGAAGATTTGTTATAAATAATGTGGATAAAAATGAGTCACTTTTTGATTTAATTAAGAAAACAACAAGACTAAATAAAAACAATGTAGTATCTGCGTACAAGGATAATGTAGCATTTATTGATGGGCCAGTTATTCAACAATTTTCACCTGAAAAAGCTGAAGTTCAGTCAAGCTACAAGTTATCTAAATTTAAGTCTATAATTTCACTTAAAGCAGAAACTCACAATTTTCCAACTACCGTTGAACCATTTAGTGGAGCAGCAACAGGTTCAGGCGGAGAAATTCGTGATAGAATGGCTGGAGGACAGGGTTCAATTCCTCTAGCAGGAACAGCAGTTTACATGACACCCTATCCCAGATTTGATAATGCATGTAATGGATTCAAGGCTCGTGAATGGTTGTACCAAACACCAAAAGAAATATTAGTAAAAGCCTCGAATGGAGCTTCAGATTTTGGCAATAAGTTTGGACAACCTTTAATTTCAGGATCGCTATTTACATTTGAACACAAAGAGAATGGGAAATTGTGGGGCTTTGATAAAGTTATTATGCTTGCAGGTGGAATTGGCTATGGAAAAAAAGAATATGCATTAAAATCAAATTTATCAAAAGGGGATTTGATTGTTGTACTAGGTGGAGATAATTATAGAATTGGAATGGGTGGTGCATCTGTTTCATCAACAAATACAGGTGAGTACAGTTCTGGAATAGAACTCAATGCAGTACAAAGATCAAATCCAGAAATGCAGAAAAGAGTTTTCAACGTAATTAGATCAATACTTGAATCTGAAGAAAATTTCATCAAGTCTATTCATGATCATGGTGCAGGTGGGCATCTCAATTGTCTCTCCGAATTAGTTGAAGATGTGGGTGGAATAATTGAAATAAATAAATTACCTATTGGAGATAAAACACTTTCTGAAAAGGAAATAATTGGAAATGAATCACAAGAAAGGATGGGAATCGTAATTGATAAAAACTATTTGGGTAAACTAGAACAAATATGTCTTAGAGAAAATGCACCATATTACGTAGTAGGAACAGTTAGTGATGATAAAAAATTCAAAGTTAAATCATGGAATGAAGATGAGTATACAATTGATTTATCAATTGATGATTTTTTTGGAAATTCTCCTAAAACGATAATGAAAGATAATACCGATAATTTTGTTTTTTCTGACATTAAATTCAAGTCCAACGAAATTGAACACTATTTGGATAAAGTTTTAAAATTAGAATCTGTTTCCTGTAAAGATTGGCTAACAAATAAAGTTGACAGATGCGTAACAGGAAAAGTTGCTCTGCAACAGTGTACAGGTCCTTACCAACTTCCTCTTAATAATTGTGGTGTAATGGCTTTGGATTATGAGTCAAAATCTGGAATAGCTACTTCAATAGGACACTCACCAACCACAGCCTTAATTAATCCATCTGCAGGATCAAGAAATTCTGTAGGTGAAGCCTTAACAAATATTATCTGGGCACCATTAAAAAATGGACTTAGATCTATATCTCTTTCTGCAAATTGGATGTGGCCAGCAAACAATATTGGTGAAAATAATAGGCTTTATTCCGCAGTAAAATCATGCTCTGATTTTTGTATTGAACTTGGCATTAATGTTCCAACAGGTAAAGATTCAATGTCAATGAAACAGAAATATAAAACACATGAAGTTCTTTCACCAGGAACTGTAATAATTTCCGCAACTGCGGAAGTGAGTGATGTTAGTAAATGCGTAGAACCGTTTTTTAAAAAAACAAACTCCAATTTATATTACATTGACATGTCATCATGTAGTTTAATTTTGGGCGGCTCTGCATTGATGCAATCAAACAATAAAATTGGGGATAAATCAAGTGATATTTTAAATGCTAAATATTTTAAAAGGGTATTCAACCTAATACAAGAACTAATTAAAAAAGAAAAAATATATTCAGGTCATGACGTGAGCTCAGGTGGATTTATCACAACAATTCTTGAAATGTCATTTGTTTCAAGTGGTATTGGTTTAGAAATATTTTTAAATGAATTTAGTGAAGATGATTTAATTAAAATTTTATTTGCAGAGAATCATGCATTAGTGATAGAAGCTGAAAAGACAATTGAATCTGATTTAATTAATAATAACATAAAGTTTTTACAAATAGGGAAAACCGTCAGTTCAAATAACATTAAAATTCAAAAAGACGAGAAAAATTATATCCTAAATATTGATGATTACAGACGAAAATGGTTTGATAAATCACTAAAACTTGATTCAATACAAAGTGGATCTGAATATGCTAAA
Organism: Cryomorphaceae bacterium; assembly: GCA_003331875.1. Classification (GTDB taxonomy): domain Bacteria; phylum Bacteroidota; class Bacteroidia; order Flavobacteriales; family Flavobacteriaceae; genus Eutrophosalina. The sequence continues at coordinate 3,428 of QOQA01000014.1, forward strand.
AAAAGATATACAAATTTAAAATCAAATGAGCTTAAATTTAAATTTCCAAAATGGTTTGATGGCGTATTTAAAAAAATTAATAATAATAAAATTAAGGCAGCAATACTTCGAGAAAAAGGTAGCAACTCAGAAAGAGAAATGGCTTATGCCATGTATGTTTCTGGTTTTGATGTTGTTGATATCCACATGACAGATTTAATGTCAGGACGAGAAGATCTTAATGATATAAAATTTCTAGTTGCAGTAGGAGGTTTTTCAAATTCAGATGTTCTTGGATCTGCTAAAGGATGGGCTGGGACTTTTATGTATAATGAAAAAGCAAAAAAAAGTCTTAAAAATTTTTATTCCAAAAAGGATAATTTATCATTGGGCGTATGTAATGGATGTCAATTATTCATGGAACTTGGTTTAATTACTAATGATTCAAAAAACAAAACATTTATGGATCACAATGATTCAGGTAAGTTTGAGTGTATATTTACATCTGTCAAAATTGGAGAAAATAATTCGATAATTTTCAAGAACTTTAAAGATACAAAGTTAGGTATTTGGTCAGCTCATGGTGAAGGAAAATTCATTCTACCTGGCAAAGAATCAGACTACAATATAATTGGTAAATATTCAAAAAACTTATTTCCATCAAATCCAAACGGTTCCGATTTCAATACTGCAATTTTAGCAAATAAAGATGGTCGACATATTGCAATGATGCCACATTTGGAACGGTCGTTATTTCCATGGAATTGGGGCTTTTATCCTGAAAATAAAAGCAACCATAGCATCTCACCTTGGATCCAAGCCTTCAGAAATGCCTATGAATGGCTAATATTATCTTAAGGTTATATTTAGTCAAAAACAAAAAAATACTATGCATGCATAGTATTTTTTTGTAAATTAATTAAATGTCAGAAAAATTTGTTGAACACCAGATTAGATATACTTGGAGATCTATATATAAAATGCATAATGAGCAAGCGGTTAAAGCAGGTGGAACTTTGTCTCAAGCTGTTGTACTATTAAATTTAAATCCAAATAAAGGAACACCCTCAACCTCTCTTGGCCCTAAGATGGGGCTAGAATCAACAAGCTTAGGTAGAACCCTTAAGTCAATGGAGAATAATGGGTTAATAACAAGAGTTCCTAATCACGAAGATAAAAGAGGTGTCTTTATTTTATTAACAAAAAAGGGGATTGCACTTAGATCCATATCAAAAAAGAACGGCAATAAGTTCAATAAGTTTGTTTTAAATAAAATAGGAGAAAAAAAGCTTAGTATTTTTTTTGATGTTTTAAAATCAATTAACGCAACAATTAAAGACGGTCAAATATTTAAATGAAAAGGAATATTTCTAAAATAGCAGTTTTAGGGTCTGGAATAATGGGATCAGGAATAGCATGCCATTTTGCTAATATAGGAGTTGAAGTACTTTTATTAGATATTTGTCCGAGTGAACTTAACAAAAATGAGAGACAAAAGAAATTAAGTTTAGATTCAAAGGCTGTTAAAAATAGGATTGTTAATGAAATGTTTAATAAATGTATTAAATCAAAACCATCTCCTATTTATTCAAAAAGCTTTATTAACAGAGTAAAACTTGGAAATTTTGAAGATGATATTCATAAAATTAGGAGTGTTGATTGGATTATAGAGGTTGTTATAGAAAAGCTAGAAATAAAACACCAGGTTTTTGATTTAATTGAAAAATATAGATCGAAAGGTACTATTGTAACCTCAAATACATCTGGAATACCTATAAAACTCATGAGTAATGGAAGGTCGGATGATTTTAATAAAAACTTTGCAATTACACATTTCTTTAATCCACCCCGATACCTAAATCTTTTTGAAGTCATTCCCAGTCCAAGTTGTGATGAAGATCTTCTTAACTTTTTACTGAACTACGGAGAAAAATTTTTAGGAAAAACATCTATTTTAGCTAAAGATACGCCTGCTTTTATTGGAAATCGAATTGGAACCTTTGGAATACAAAGCTTATTTCACCAAGTTAAAGATGGAAATTATACAATTGAAGAAATCGATAAACTTACTGGAAGTGTTATTGGCAGACCGAAATCAGCAACTTTTAGAACTGCGGATGTTGTTGGGCTTGACACATTAATTAGCGTATCAAGAGGAATTTATGAGTCTTGTAAAAATGATGAATCCATCGAGGTTTTTAAAGAACCTGATTTTTTAAAAAAAATGGTTAAAAATAATTTTCTGGGTAGCAAGACAGGAAAAGGTTTTTATAAGAAAATCAAAGATAAAAAAGGTAAATCTAAGATACTTCGTTTAGATTTTAATTCCATGGAATATGTTGAACAGAAAAAAGTCAATTTTGATATTCTTTCGAAAGTCAGAAAAATAAAACCATCTAACGAAAAATTTAAATTTTTAGTTAGTGGTAATGATAAAGCATCTAATTTTTACAAAGAAAATTTTTCAAGAATGTTTCACTACATACAAAATAGGATTCCAGAAATTTCTGATTCAATTGTTAGTATTGATGAGGCAATGAAAGCTGGATTTGGATGGAAAGATGGTCCGTTTGAAATATGGAATTATATTGGTGTTAGTGAAGGTAAAGAGTTGATGAAAGCATATGGTTTAAAAACCAATAAATGGATTGATGATATGCTATCCAAAGGATACAATGAGTTTTACAGAAAATCAACTCATGGTATCGTTGAATACTACGACTTAATCTCAAAAAAATACGAATCGAAACCTGGTCAGGAAGGTTTTGTAATACTAAAAAATATTCTTGGAGACAAAGTTGTATGGTCAAACCCAGAAGCAACGCTATTTGATATAGGGAATGATATCATTAATCTTGAGTTTTCCTCAAAAATGAATGTCATTAATCAAAATATCATAAGCTCAATAAATAAAAGTGTTGAAATTGCAGAAAAAAACTTCAAAGGTTTAATTATTGGGAATGAAGGTTCTCACTTTTCGGCCGGAGCTGACATAAGCATGATTTTTCTATTATCAATTGAGCAAGAATATCATGAACTTAATCATGTTATGAAAATTTTCCAGGATACATTAATGAAATTAAGGTATTCTGCTATACCTGTTATAGCTGCACCTCATGGCTATACTTTAGGGGGTGGATGTGAGTTGTGTTTACAATGTGACGCAGTTGTGCCTTACAGCGAAACCTACATTGGCTTGGTTGAAGCTGGAATTGGATTACTTCCTGGTGGAGGTGGTATGAAAGAAATGATATTGCGTGCATCAGACAAATTCAAAAAAAATGATGTTGAAGTTAATGTTTTGCAAGAATACTTTATGAATATAGGAATGGGAAAAACAGCTACATCAGGATTTGAAGGGTTTGAAATGGATTATTTTATTAAAGGTAGAGATGTTGTAGTTATGAATAAAAGAAATCAAATTAATGTTGCAAAGCAGAAAGCATTAAATTTATATGAGGCAGGTTATACAAAACCAATTCAGAGAGATAACATAAAGGTACTTGGAAAACAAGCATTGGGTATGTTATATGTCGGGGTAGATTCACTGAGGGCTGGTGATTATATTTCTGACCATGATAAAAAAATTGCAAATAAAATTGCATACGTCCTGTGTGGAGGAGACCTTTCACAACCAACAAATGTATCCGAACAGTATTTGTTAGAGCTTGAAAGAGAAGCTTTTATATCACTTTGTGGTGAAAGAAAAACCCTGGAACGCATGCAATACATGTTGAAAAATGGCAAACCATTGAGAAATTAAAATGAAAGAAGCTTATATAGTAAAAGGATTCAGAACAGCAGTCGGAAAAGCACCTAAAGGCTTTTTTAAGTTTAAAAGACCAGATGAGTTGGCTGCTGAAACCATTGAGTTTTTAATCAAATCAATTCCTGAATTTGATAAATATTGGATTGATGATTTAATTGTAGGTAATGCAGTTCCGGAAGCAGAACAAGGGTTTAATGTTGCGAGATTAATTTCACTTATGGGACTAAAAATAGAAGATGTTCCAGGTGTAACAATAAATAGACTTTGTGCTTCTGGTTTAGAGTCATTAGCAATTGCAACTGCAAAAATTAGATCAGGTATGGCTGATTGTATTATTGCAGGCGGAGTTGAAAGTATGAGTTATATTCCTATGACTGGATATAAGCCTGTTCCAAGTTATAATACGGTTTCTAAAGGAAAAGAAGATTATTATTGGGGAATGGGTTTAACTGCTGAGCAGGTTGCTAAAGAATATAAAATTTCAAGAGATGATCAAGACGTGTTTTCGTTTAATTCTCATATGAAAGCCATTACGGCGATTAATGATGGTAAGTTTAATTCTCAAATTGTTCCAATAACTGTTGAAGAAACATATCTTGATGAAAACTCAAAAAAACAAATAAACTCTAGAGTTTTTAACCAAGATCAGGGACCGAGAGCAGATACAAACTTAGATGTTTTAGCAAAATTAAGGCCTGTTTTCTCTGCTAATGGTAGTGTTACAGCTGGAAATTCCTCTCAAATGAGTGACGGTGCATCATTTCTCTTGGTTGTCAGTGAAAAAATGTTAAAAAAGATAAAAATTGATCCGATTGCTAAACTTACAAGCTATAGTGTTGCTGGATTACCTCCAAAAATTATGGGTATGGGTCCAGTCAAAGCCATACCTAAGGTTTTAAAACAATCTGGTTTAAGTATTGGTGACATACAACTAATTGAGCTTAATGAAGCGTTTGCATCACAATCAATTGCTGTAATTAACGAGCTAAAACTTAATAAAGACATAATTAATGTGAATGGGGGAGCAATAGCACTCGGTCATCCCCTTGGCTGTTCTGGTGCAAAATTGACAGTTCAGCTAATACATGAAATGCAACTAAGGAATTTAAAGCATGGAATGGTTACAATGTGTGTTGGCACAGGGCAGGGAGCAGCTGGAATAATAGAATTAATATAATATGGAAATACAAAATAAAATCATAACAAGAGGAGGTGAATTCATCGTTAAAGATACAATGTGTGAAGATATATTTACACCAGAGGATTTTACTGACGAACAAAAAATGATGAGAGATGCTGTAAAGGAATTTGCTGATAAAGAAATTTGGGATAAAAAACATGAATTTGAAAAACATAATTATAAATTAACAGAAGAGGTAATGGAAAAAGCAGGGAATCTTGGTTTTCTAGGTGTTGGAGTTCCTGAGGAGTACGGTGGTCTTGGAATGCCATTAACATCATCCTTGCTAGTTTGCGATTACTTTTCTGGAAGTTCTGGATCAACATCTACTGCATTTGGAGCACATACAGGAATTGGTACAATGCCAATTTTAATGTATGGAAACGAGGATCAAAAGATGAAATACATTCCAAAACTTGCATCTGGAGAACATATTGGTGCTTATTGTTTAACTGAACCTAGTGCTGGGTCTGATGCCAATAATGGTAAAACCAAAGCTGAACTCTCTAGTGATAAAAAATATTATGAAATAACTGGCCAAAAAATGTGGATTTCCAATGCTGGTTTTGCTGATATTTTAACAGTCTTTGCTAGAATCGAAAATGATAAAAATATAACTGCATTCATTGTAGAAAATAATCCAGAAAACGGTATTGAATTAGGAAGTGAAGAATCTAAACTTGGAATACATTCTTCTTCAACTAGACAAGTTTTTTTTAATGGGACAAAAGTTCCAGTTGAAAATATGCTTTCTGAAAGAGGTAATGGTTTTAAAATCGCTATGAATGCGTTAAATATTGGTAGAATAAAATTGGCTGCAGCGTGTCTTGATGCGGAAAGAAGGATCACAACTACATCTGTTAAATATGCAATCGAAAGAGAACAGTTTAAAACCAGAATAATTGAATTTGGTGCAATAAAAGAAAAAATTGCTAAGATGGCAATGGATACATATGTTGGAGAGGCTGCCACATACAGGGCTACAAAAGACATAGAAGACCGAATAACAATTCTTAGAGAAGATGGTAAAAATCATCAAGAGGCAGAACTCAAGGGGGTTGAAGAATACGTTATTGAATGTTCAATTTTAAAAGTTGCTCTTTCTGAAGATACTCAAAATTGTGCTGATCAAGGAATTCAAATTTTCGGAGGAATGGGCTACTCAACAGAAACACCCATGGAGTCTGCATGGAGAGATTCAAGGATTGCTAGAATATATGAGGGAACAAATGAAATAAATAGACTTGTAACAATAGGAATGTTAATAAAAAAGGCATTTAAAGGTCATATTAACCTAATCGAAAAAGCTGAGGAGGTTGCGAACGAACTCACTGAAATTCCATCATTTGATATTCCAGAATTCATAAGTATTTTTGATCAAGAAAAACTTGTTTTAAAAAATCTAAAAAAAATCTTTCTAATGCTTGCTGGAGCAGGAATGAAAAAATTTGGAGTAGATTTAGAGAAGGAACAGGAAGTTTTGTTAGCTATTTCTGATGTTTTAATTGAAATATATATGGCTGAATCTGCAATATTAAGAACTGAAAAAAATTGTAAAAGATTTGGTGAAGATTCTCAAACGGGTCAAATAGCGATGAGTCAGTTATACTTATATGAAGCAAATGAATTGATTTCCAATAAAGCTAAAGAGTTGATATTCTCACTTTCCGAGGGAAGTGAACAAAAGTTTCTGCTCATGGGACTTAAACGGTTTACAAAATATTATGAATACCCAAAACCAATTGAACTGAAAAGAAAAATATCAAAAATAATTTCGACAGAAAGTAGATATTGTTTTTAATTATGGAAAAGAAATTTTTAATTATAATATTTTTTTTTTCTTTTTCGTTCAATTTTTCTCAGAATAATATTGATAATCTAATTTTTGAAATAATTTCGAAAGTTTCAGAGGATAATTTAAAGAAAGATATAATTAGTTTAGCAAACTTTGGAACAAGACATACTTTAAGTGATACATTATCAAAAGACCGAGGAATTGGTGCTGCCAGACGTTGGATCAAGAATACATTTGAACAAATTTCCAATTCCTGTAATAACTGTATAGAAGTTTTTTATCAAAAAAATTATTTTAAAAGAAATAACCTAAGACTTGTTAAGGATGTTTGGATTAATAATGTTGTTGCTGTCCAAAAAGGATATAAGTATCCCAACAGATATGTTATAATGAGTGGTGATATTGATAGCAGGGTTTCTGACCCTAACGATTATATGTCAGATTCACCTGGTGCTAACGATAATGCTACAGGAATGGCTGGAACAATAGAAGCTGCAAGAGTATTGTCTAAATATAAATTTGAAAATTCAATCATATATCTTGGTCTTTCTGGCGAAGAACAAGGTTTGTACGGAGGTCAAGGTTTTGCTGAATTTGCAAAAAAAAATAATTGGGAAATTATTGGTGTTTTAAATAACGATATGATTGGTAATATTGAGGGTGTTAATGGAACAATCGATAATAGAAGTTTCAGAATTTTTTCTGAACCAGTTCCTGCAAATGAAACTGACCGAGAAAGATATATGAGAAGGTTTTATGGCGGTGAGGTAGATGGTAATTCCAGGCAACTTGCTCGATTTATTTATAATAGTACAAAAAAATATATGCCTGAAATGAAACCCAACATTATTTATAGATTAGATCGTTTTGGTAGAGGAGGTCATCATCGACCTTTTAATGATCTGGGCTTTGCTGGTGTAAGAATTATGGAATCCAATGAAAATTATAATAGACAGCATCAGGATCTTAGAGTTGAAAACGGAATCAAATTCGGAGATGTAATTGATGGAGTTGATTTTAATTATGTAAAAAAACTAACAACAGTAAATATTGTTAATCTTATTTTAATTGGGTCTTCGCCGCCTCCCCCAAAAAATCTATCGATTGGTGGTATCGTTGAGCCTTCAGTAAAGTTTAAATGGGATGAAAATAATGACAAGAATATCAAAGGTTACAAAATTTATTGGAGAGAGACTTCATCTCCACATTGGCAATTCAGTAGATATATTGGGAAGCTGAATAAATATACACTTGATGGAATTATTATAGACAATTACCTTTTTTCAGTTACAACAGTAAGCAATAATGGTTATGAAAGTATTTTCGAATTTCCTTCAGAAACTTTTAGAAATTAGTCAATTCTAAAACCCTGTTTTTTCATCCACTCATCATTATAAACCTTTCCTATGTATCTTGTTCCTGAGTCATGAAGCAGAACAACAACATTTTCATTTTTTTTAAAGTTTGATTTTAATTGATGTAAACCTGCAATTGCTGCTCCACACGAATAACCTGCTAAAATACCTTCTTTCTTAGCCAATCTTCTCGCAAATACTGCGGCATCCTCATCTGTTACCTTCTCAAAATGATCAATAATTTTAAAGTCTACATTTTTAGGAAGAATATCTTCTCCAATACCTTCAGTTAGGTATGGATATATTTCATTTTTATCAAATTCCCCTGTTTCATGGTATTTTTTAAAAATTGAGCCATAGGAATCAATACCCCAAATTTTTATTTTATTATTTTTTTCTTTTAAAAATCTTCCTACTCCTGAAATCGTTCCACCAGTACCAACACCAACAACAAAATGATCTATATGACCACTCATTTGATCCCATATTTCTGGACCAGTTGACAAATAGTGAGCCTCAGAATTTGATAAATTATCATATTGATTCACATACCAAGAATTTTCAATTTCTAAGCTTAACCTTCTTGATGTTGAATAATAAGAATTTTCATCATCAGGATCAACATTTGTTGGACATATTACAACCTCTGCTCCTACTGCTTTTAATATATCTACTTTTTCCTTTGACTGCTTGTCTGTAGTTACACAAATTAGCTTATACCCTTTTACAATGGCACCCAGTGCCAATCCCATACCAGTATTTCCAGATGTTCCCTCTACAATTGTACCATTTGGTTTCAGTTTTCCTGATTTTTCAGCATCCTCAATCATTTTAATTGCCATCCTATCTTTTACTGAGTTACCAGGATTAAAATATTCAACTTTAGCAAAAACCTTAGATGAAATTCCAGAAACAATTTTATTAAGCCTAATCATTGGTGTATTCCCAATAGTTTGTAAAATATTCTCTCTTATTTTCATTTAGCTAGATCTTAATATAGTTGTTGGATTTAATTTAGAAACCACAGATGATGGAATAATTAGCATTAAAAATGATGTTATAATCACTAAAATATTTAACATTAAAATATTAAAAAAATTCAAATCGACAGGAACACTATTAACATAGTAAACAGAAGGATCTAATTTAACAATATTAAATTGAAATTGTAAGAACAACAATACAAAAGAAATTACATTTCCAACAACTAAACCCCTAATTATTAAATATGTTCCATTTATTATAAATATTTTTCTTATGCTTGAATTATTAGCACCCAAAACTTTTAGTAAACCAATGAACTTTCTTTTTTCCAAAATAGTAATCAATAGTGAGGTTATCATATTTATTCCACCAACAATAATCATTAGAAAAACAATTAAATATACATTTGAATCAAATAGAGAAATCCAATTATAAATTTCTCCAAATCTTTCCTTATTGAGCATAATTTTATAGTTTGAGGGAACTGACTCATAAATAAATTCTAAATCATTTTTATTGTCAATGCTTATTTCAATGCCTCCTACATTATTTTTATTCCAATTATTTACTTGCTTTGATTGTTTAAAATTTCCTAGAACTATTTTACTATCATATTCCTTTATACCAGTACTGTAAATAGATTTTATTATAAACTTGCGAATCTTAGGAGTATTCTTATTTTGCTTCGTAAAAAACAAGAAAGTAATATCATCACCTATTTTCAGATTATTTCTTTTAGAAAAATATTCGGATACAGATACTTCATTAATATTCAGTTTGTGATGCTCGATACCATTTAGATCTTCATATCCTTTGAAAACCAGATAATCGAAACTATTATCTCTGGGAAATATTACGGGATTGTATGCAACCTTATTTAAGTTTTTTACAGTTGAATTTTTAAGTTTAAATAAATTTATAATATCTAAATCAATTGACTCTCCAGTTTCAAATAAGCTATTGTTATAGTTGGTAATAATTAGATCCCCCGTATTAGTTGAAAATTTCTCTTTGATATTTTTCTGAATACCAAATCCGATTGACATTGATATATTCATTACAACTATTCCAATAACGATAGAAAAAATCGAAATTTTTATAATAGGTGATGAAATACTATTTTTATATCTTTTATAACCTAATATTTTTGATGCAGCAAAACGTTCGAAATCCAAACCTCAACTTTTTTAATTTATTTTTCAAAATTAGTTTTTTTTTATTGCTCACAAATAATATAAATAGTCAAAATGATTTAGTTTATGGTATTGAGAGAACAGATCAATACATTAAGCTTTTAAAAAATAAAAAAATTGGTTTAGTAACTAATCATACATCAAAGTTTTATAACAAAAAACCTATTCATCTAGTTGATTCATTAATAAAAAGGGGAATTAATATTGTAAAAATATTTGCACCAGAACATGGTTTTAGAGGAGATGTTGATAATGGAGAAAAAATCGATAATTCAGTTGATAAAAAAACTAAAATCCCAATTTTATCACTTTATGGAAGTTCAAGAAAACCCTCAATGGAGGATATGTCGGAACTAGAAATATTGATTTTTGACATTCAGGATGTGGGTACTCGTTTCTACACCTATTTGTCAACACTTCATTACATAATGGAAGCATCTGCAGAGACCGGAGTTAAAGTCATTGTTTTTGACAGACCCAATCCAAATGGTCATTACATAGATGGTCCAGTATTAGAAAACAAAGCAAAAAGCTTTCGGGGAATGCACAATGTCCCAATTGTCTATGGAATGACAATTGGCGAATATGCACTTATGATAAATGGTGAAAAATGGTTGAAAGAAAAAATAGTTTGTGATCTTAAAATTATTAAAATGCTTGGGTATTATAGGAATAAAAAATATACGTTAAAAGAAAAACCATCCCCAAATCTACCCAATGAAAAATCAATAAACCTATATCCCTCTCTATGCTTTTTTGAGCAAACACCTGTAAGCGTAGGAAGAGGAACCAATCTTCAATTTCAAATCATTGGTCATCCTGATTGGAAAGGAAAAAGTTTTAATTTTAAACCTGTACCTATGATTGGTGCAAAATATCCAAAACATAGCAATGTTTTGTGCTACGGAATAAAACTTACAAACACAGAATATTTGAGTAAAGTTAGAATAGATTGGCTAATAAACTCATACAATATATCAAATGATAAAGAAAATTTTTTTGGTAACAGCTTTCACGAAATTGCTGGAAATTTTACTTTAGAAAAACAGATAAAATTGGGATTAAGCAAAGTTGAAATAAAGAAATCATGGGAATCTGGGTTAAATAATTTTAAAAAAATAAGAAAAAAATACTTAATCTACCCCTAAGAACTTATGAGTTTGAAGGGATAATCTCCATCTTGAGTTTGTCTTTATAAATTTAACTATCTCGTCCTTCATTTTATCAAATTTTCCCCACTCTGGTTGTAGAAATAATTTACAATTATCATTTACTTTTCTTGATTCCTCTATTGCAAAATTTAAGTCATGTTTATTATAGATTATAATCTTTAGTTCATCAGCAATTTGATATAACTGATTTTTTGGGAGTTGTTGTTTTTTAGGAGATAAACAAATCCAGTCCCAATCCCCCGAAATGTCATACGCACCTGATGTTTCAAGGTGTCTTCTAAAATTTTTTTCTTTCAATTTTGTTGTAATTACTGTCATATCCCACATTAATGGCTCTCCTCCCGAAATAACAACAATTCTTGTTTTATTATCAATGCTATCAATTATTTTTGGAATATTCAAAACATCATGATTTCCATGATCCCAACTTTCTTTAACATCACACCAATGACATCCAACATCACAACCTGCTATTCTTATAAAAAATGCAGCTGATCCAGAATGATAGCCTTCACCTTGCAACGAGTAAAACATTTCCATTACTGGAAGATTATTACAATCAATTTTCATCTAAACATTTAAATTAAAGAAATAATTAATTAGTAAATTTAATTTTATGAAAAATTTAACTCCATTTCATTTAGCAATTCCAGTTAACAATATCCCCAAGTGCAGAATTTTTTACAAAGAAATTTTAGGATGTAAAGAAGGTAGAAGTAGTGATAACTGGGTTGACTTTGATTTATTTGGCCATCAATTGGTAATTCATTATCAAAAAGAGAATAATAAAAATTTACATACTAATCCAGTGGATGGTAAAGATGTTCCTGTTCCTCACTTTGGAGTTGTTTTAGAATGGGGAATGTTTAAAAGGTTTTCTTTAAAGCTGGAAAAGAAAGGTGTAGAATTTATTATTAAACCTTACATACGATTCAAAGGAGAGCCTGGTGAACAGGCTACCATGTTCTTCAAAGATCCCTCAGGAAATGCATTAGAGTTTAAATCTTTTAAGGATTTTAGTCAAATTTTTGAAAAATAAATTTGTGATTGTTAACTACTTCTTATTGTATGCCATTAAGTTGTTTTTCAATAACATGGCAATTGTCATTGGGCCAACACCACCTGGTACTGGTGTAATAAAACTACATTTTTTAGATACATTTTCATAATCTACATCCCCAACAATCTTATAACCTTTGTCAGAATTATCTTTTACTCTCGTAATTCCAACATCAATAACTACAGCATTATCTTTTACCATATCTACTTTTAAAAAATTTGGAATTCCTAATGCAGAAATAATTATATCAGACTTTAGCGTCAAGCTATTAATGTCTGATGTCTTACTGTGAGCAAGTGTAACAGTAGAGTTACCAGGATTTGTTTTTAAACCCATTAAAATACTAATTGGCTTACCAACTATATCAGATCTACCAATTACTATGGTTTGTTTACCCTCGGTAGGCACTTTATATCTTTTTAGTAGTTCCATAATTCCGTGAGGGGTTGCAGAAATAAAAGTTGGTAAATTAAGTGCCATTTTACCAAAGTTTACAGGGTGAAAACCATCAACATCTTTATTAGGGTCAATAGCCATTAAAATTGTTTGACTATCAATATGTTGAGGTAATGGAAGTTGCACAATATAACCATCAATTGCGGCATCGTTATTAAGTTCTTCGACTTTTTCTAATAGTTGATTTTGGGTAGTTTTATTAGGCAATCTTATCAGACTGGAATCAAAACCAACTCTATTACAAGCTTTTACTTTGCTGCCCACATATGTCAAACTTGCTCCATCATTACCTACTATCACTGCTGCAAGATGAGGGGGGCGTAATCCTTTTGCAACACTCAGCTTAACTTCTTCAGCAATTTCTTGTTTAATATCATTACTGGTTTTTTTACCATCTAATATTGTCATATTACTGTTTGAAATTTTGCATCATATTCATCAGCTTCGAAGCTCCGCCTGACTGTACCATTTTCATCATTTTTGACATTTGTTCAAATTGTTTTAACAAGGCATTTATTTCTGATATATCTCTTCCAGCACCATTCGCAATTCGTTTTTTTCTACTGAAATCAATAATTTTTGGATTACTTCTTTCGTTTGGCGTCATTGAATGTATCATAGCCTCAATATATTTAAAGGAATCATTATCAATATCAATATTTTTCATTTGACTCATACCAGGAATCATATTCATTGTATCTTTTAAATTACCCATCTTTTTTATCTGACTGATTTGATTCAAAAAATCATCAAAACCAAATTTATTTTTAGCAATTTTTTTACTAATCTCTCTCGCTTTTTTCTCATCATAAACCTCTTGTGCCTTTTCAACCAAAGAAACAACATCACCCATTCCAAGGATTCGGTCTGCCATTCTTTCTGGATAGAAAACGTCAAGAGCATCAAGTTTTTCACCAATACCAACAAATTTAATAGGCTTACTTACTACTGATTTAATTGTCAATGCAGCTCCTCCTCTAGTATCTCCATCTAATTTGGTTAAAACTACTCCATCGAAGTTTAAAACATCATGAAAAGCTTTGGCGGTATTAACTGCATCTTGACCAGTCATTGAATCCACAACAAAAAGAATTTCAGATGGATTTACTGATTTTTTTATATTGCTAATTTCAGCCATCAACTTTTCATCAACGGCCAATCTACCAGCAGTATCAATTATAATAATATTATTATTTTTTTCTTTAGCGTGATTAAGTGATTTTTTTGCTATGTCAATTGGATCATCGTTGCCGTCCTCAGAAAAAACCTCAATCCCGATGCTTTCTCCCAAAACTTTCAATTGATCAATCGCTGCTGGTCGATAAACGTCACATGCAACCATTAGGGGGTTTTTACCTTTTTTCTTTTTTAAATAGTTAGCCAATTTACCTGCAAAAGTTGTCTTACCTGATCCTTGAAGACCTGCTAAAAGAATTATAGATGGATTCTCTGAAAGATTGATTCCAACATTCTCGCTTCCCATAAGCTGAGTTAGCTCATCTTTAACTATTTTAACCATTAACTGACCTGGTCGTAAGTCTGTTAATACATTTCTTCCAATCGCTTTTTCCTTGACAGATCTAGTAAAATCTTTGGCAATCTTATAACTTACATCAGCATCTAAAAGAGCTCTTCTAACTTCTTTAAGAGTTTCAGCTACGTTAATTTCAGTAATCTTGCCATGGCCTTTTAATGTGTGAAATGCTTTGTTAAGTTTTTCAGTTAAGTTATTAAACATGGGATTTCAAATTTAATATTTATTTAGTATGAATTTCACTTTTCATTTTATAAATAACAAGTACATGAGGAAAAGTAATTGCCGCCAAAAATGAAAAAAATATTGCTAAACTAAAATCAATATTATTTTTTAAAACTAAATACATTGTTAAAAGAAATACCATAGCAAGTATCCAGTATATTGCGCCTTTTAATAAGAATTTTTTAAAATTCTCTTTACTATGTGAATTACCAAATAAATACTCCGATTGTTCCAATATTGATGGGATACTATGAAAAAAGACAAAATAAATAGCAAAAGCAGGTAAAAGGTCATAAGTAAAAAACACTAGTAACATAACTCCAAGCAACGCTAACTGATGAAATAATTGTTTTTTTAAAACTTTAAAGTTTACAATAAGTAATATTAATGTTGTCGAAACTGAAAATATTAAGGCCAAATCATAAATATTATGCTCCAAATAAATAGTAGTTATTTCATAAATAATATCAGAAACATCAGATTTGTTGAAAATAAATAATATTGAAAAAATCAGAAGACCATAAAAAAAATAAAAAAATGTGATTGATTTTGATTTATTGCTCCCAAATATTGTCCATTGTTGTTCTCCAAAGTGATATGCGCTAAATAATATAAAAAAAAGTAGGGATATTTCAGAAAACAAAAAAAACAGAATAGAAATCAAAATAACAATTAATAAATACTTCAAAGTACTACTTATTATTATCTTACTTGATTGCTCTTTTCCCTTGAGTAGAAGTAATATATCATTAGCTCCATGTATAATGCCGAAAGTTAATATTAGCACATAACAAGCAAAATAAAAATACTCAGAATTTAAATTGTTACTCACAAATAATGAAAACAGACTGAAGAGCATTGTTAACTTAAAAGAGAGGTTGTCTGAATAATTATTTTTAGTCAAGTCTAAATAAATAATTATTAAAGTTAGTTAAAATATAAAAAAACCAGTTCAGTAGATATAAAATGCTTATTATGAATAGAATACATAAAAAAATTTTTATTTAATGGTTTAAGTAATTTGAGTAATTTTTTATGCTAAATATTCACAAAAAACTGTTTTTTTTTGAGATATTTCTACATATTACCATATTTTTTACTATTTTGGGCATCATTAAAACAAATAATTAATTATTATGGAAAATTTATTAAATATTTTTTTAGCAGCAGAAGTAGTAGTACCTACTAATGCTACTGAATTTACATTCTGGATCGGTGCCATGGCCATGGGAGCTGCTTCAGTATTCTTTCTACTATCTTTAGATGCAGGTGGTGGTAAGTGGAAAAACTCAATGCTTGTTTCAGCTTTGATCACAGGTATTGCTGCTGTTCATTATCTTTATATGAGAGATGCATATGCTGCAATGGGTGATGAAGGTGTAACAGCTTTTAGATATGTGGATTGGATTTTAACAGTTCCACTAATGTGTGTTGAATTTTATTTAATTCTTCAAAAAGCTGGGGCTCAAAAAAGTTTATTATGGAATTTGATATTCCTATCAACTGTAATGCTTGTTACTGGTTATGTTGGAGAAGCTGGTCTTGCTAATGCTGCCTTATTTGGTGGTATTTCGGGTGCTGCTTACTTCGCAATCTGTTACATTTTGTGGTTTGGTAGTGCTGGTGAACTTGCTAACAAAGCAGGTGGTGCAGTCCTAGAAGCTTTTACTGCTCTTAAATGGTTCGTTCTTGTAGGTTGGGCAATCTATCCTATTGGATATATGGCTGGAACTGAAGGATGGTACTCTGGTTTCTTCGGAGGTTTAGACGGATCTATGCAATTAATATATAACATCGGTGATGCTATCAACAAGATTGGTTTCGGTCTTGTTATTTATAACTTAGCAGTATCTAAGTAGATAATTTAACAACTAACCTTTGTTAATAACCACCTCAAAAATGAGGTGGTTTTTTTTTACATTCTATCAGGAACAGAAACCCCTAACAAGGCCATAGATTTCTTTATTTGTGATGCAACTTTTTCAGAGAGAAATACTCTAAATGAGTTTACACTTTTATCACCCAAGATGGTGTACGTCTGGTAGTAAGAATTATACAGTTTAACCAATTCATAAACATGATTTGCAATAATAGATGGGTTTAACGTTTTAATAGAATTATTCAAAATATTTTTAAACTCACATAACATTATAATTAATTCCTTTTCTTTTTTGACCAGTTGTATATCGTTAAATTCTATTAAAATATTATTGTTTTTATGCAAAATTGATTTTATTCTTACATAGGCATATTGGATAAAAGGACCTGTATTGCCATTAAAATCAATGGATTCATCTGGGTTAAATAATATTTTCTTTTTTGGATCTACTTTAAGTATGTGATACTTAAGTGCTCCTAAAGCAATAGTTTTATATAATTTATTTTTTTCCAAATCATCTAAATCATTAATCTTGCCGAGTGATTCTGAAATGGTTTTAGATTTATTTATCATTGAAGAAATTAAATCATCTGCGTCAACAACAGTTCCTTCTCTACTTTTCATCTTACCAGAAGGTAAGTCAACCATACCATAACTCAAATGTTGTAGTTTTTGTGACCAATCATATTTCAACTTCTCCAAAACTTTAAATAATACCTTGAAATGATAATCTTGTTCATTACCCGTGGTGTAGATCATTCCATTTAACTTTGGATTTTTTTGATACCTTAAATATGCAGTACCAAGATCCTGCGTCATATATACTGATGTTCCATCCGACCTTATTAGAATTTTTTCATCAAGACCTTCATCAGTTAAGTCAACCCAAACGGAATTGTCTTGTTTTCTATAAAAAATTCCACTTTTTAAACCATTTTCAACAATCTCTTTACCAACTAAATATGTTTCACTTTCATAGTATTCAGAGTCAAAAACTACATCTAACTTTTCTAATGTTTCATTAAAACCCTTTACTACCCAAGAGTTCATTTTTTTCCATATTTTAACAACTTCATCATCTTTTTGCTCCCACTTTACAAGAAGATTTTTCGCTTCTTTAAGAATTTGAGCATTTTCCCTGGCGTACTTTTCATCATTTCCATTTTTAATGAGCTCATCAACTTGTTTCTCATATTCTTGATTAAATTTTACATAATATTTTCCAACGTAATGGTCACCTTTTATTTTTTCACTAGTCGGGTTAGAATTATTACCAAATTTCATCCATGCAATCATTGATTTGCAAATATGAATACCTCTATCATTAATTATTTGAGTTTTGTGAACTTCATAACCATAACAATCAAAAATTTTGGAGACTGAATCTCCTAACAGTATATTTCTAATATGACCAAGGTGAAGAGGTTTGTTTGTATTTGGTGAACAAAATTCAATAAGTTTCAATTCACTTTTCGATTCAAAATCGTCTAGTGAATTAATACTTTGTAAAGTATCAATTAAATATTTACTATTAAAGTCTAAATTTAAAAAACCTTGAATAACATTGAATGATTTAATTATTGGATTTTCTTTATTAATAAAATCAACAATTTCGGAAGAAATTTCTTGTGTTGACTTTTTAATTTTTGGTATTAATGGGAATAAAACGATTGTATATAATCCATCAAATTCTTTTTTAGTTTTAACGATTTCAATATCAAAATTGAGAATTGAAAAGTTCTCAGAAACATACTCTCGTAGTTTTTGATTTAAATAATTAATGATTATCATACCAAGAACTTACCTTTTATCAATGCTGATAAATTCCCGTAATTTTTCGCCAGTGTAAATTTGTCTTGGCCTACCAATAGGTTCTTTTTTAGTTCGCATTTCTCTCCAATGAGCAATCCATCCCGGTAATCGACCTAAAGCAAACATTACAGTAAACATTTCATTAGGGATTTTGAGAGCCTTGTATATAATGCCAGAGTAGAAATCAACATTTGGATAAAGTTTTCTGTCAATAAAGTATTGATCCTTAGAAGCTTCTATCTCTAAATTTTTAGCTATTTCTAGTATTGGATCATCAATACCTAAGTCGTATAAAACATCATGGGCCGCTTTTTTAATAATTTTCGCTCTGGGGTCGAAGTTTTTATAGACTCGATGACCAAAACCCATTAGTCTAAATGAATCATTTTTATCTTTTGCCTTCTTAATGTATTCGCTGATATTACTGCCATTATTTTGAATGGCCTCTAACATTTCAAGAACAGCTTGGTTTGCACCACCGTGTAATCTACCCCAAAGAGCAGAAATTCCAGAGGATATTGATGCAAACAATCCAGCTTGTGATGATCCTACAATTCTTACGGTTGAAGTCGAACAATTTTGTTCGTGATCAGCGTGCAAAATTAAAAGCTTATTAATTGCATTAACCACCACTTTATTCTCAACATACTTTTTATTTGGCATTTTAAACATCATTTTAGTGACGTTTTCAACATAACCTTGGCCAAAATCTCCATACTCTAATGGTAAGCCTCTTCTTCTTCTAAATACCCAGGCAACAAGAATGGGGATTTTTGCTAATAGATTTAAAAATGCATCATACATTTCTTCCTCATCATTAACATCAACTGAGGAAGGATCAAACGCAACTAATGAACTTGTCAAGCATGATAACATCCCCATTGGGTGAG
Source organism: Cryomorphaceae bacterium (assembly GCA_003331875.1). GTDB lineage: Bacteria > Bacteroidota > Bacteroidia > Flavobacteriales > Flavobacteriaceae > Eutrophosalina. The sequence goes on from QOQA01000014.1 coordinate 22,711, forward strand.
CTGATCTTGGAAAAGTTTCTAGAATTTTTTTTACATCTTCATCCAAAACAGATCTCTCCTGAATATCACTAAGCAGTTGTCTGTACTTTTTTTTAGTTGGAAGTTCTCCATAAATAAGTAAATAAGAGACTTCTAAAAAATCTGCATTGTTGGCTAAATCTTCAATCGAATAACCCCTGTATCTTAAGATTCCGTTTTCCCCATCTAAAAACGTAACCTTGCTCTCACATGATCCTGTATTTTTAAAACCAGGGTCAAGTGTAATCATACCACTTTTAATTTTTAACTTACTGATATCAATACCAATCTCATTTTCAGAACCAGTAATTACATCTAAGTCTATAACCTTATCCTCGAATGTTAGTTTAGCTTTTTTCATAAAGCAGTAAAGTTAAGAAAAAAGGGCGATTTAATTAAAACTTAAATGCATCTTTACCAGGGAAAACAGCATTCTTACCCAACTTTTCCTCTATCCTGAGTAATTGATTATACTTTGACATTCTATCAGATCTAGACATTGATCCAGTTTTAATTTGACAAGTATTTAATGCAACGGATAGATCGGCAATAGTATTATCTTCTGTTTCACCAGACCTGTGAGACATTACAGTCGTGTAATTGTTTTCTTGAGCAAGGTTAACAGAATTAATGGTTTCAGTAAGAGTGCCAATTTGATTGACTTTAACTAATATTGAATTTGCGATATCATTATCAATTCCTTTCTGCAAGATTTTCTCATTAGTAACAAAAAGATCATCACCAACAAGTTGACATTTAGAACCAGATTTAAGAGTTGAAATTTTCCAACCATCCCAATCATTTTCGTCCATTCCATCTTCGATAGAAATTATTGGGTATGATTCAATTAACTTATGCAGATAATTAGCTTGTTCAGTTGAATTATATTTAAAAGGATTATTTGGTTGAAAAATAGAATAATCATAAAGACCATTTTCATAAAATTCTGATGATGCACAATCTAATGCAAGAAAAACATCGATTCCAGGCTTATAGCCTGATATTTCTATAGAATGTAATATAGTTTCAATTGCATCTTCAGTACCAGAAAGTTTTGGTGCAAAGCCACCTTCATCACCAACAGCAGTACTGAGTTTTCTAGAAGATAGTATTTTCTTAAGATTGTGGAAGATTTCAGAGGCAATCTTTAAAGAATGACTGAAAGTATTCGCACCTACAGGCATAATCATAAATTCTTGGAAAGCAATTGGGGCGTCAGAATGAGAACCACCATTAATAATATTAATCATTGGTACAGGAAGTGTATGTGCATTATCATTGTTAATATACTCATACAAATACTTATCCTGTACATTACTTGAGGCCTTGGCACAAGCTAAAGAAACCCCTAAAATAGAATTGGCACCTAGATTTGATTTATTTTTTGTTCCATCAAGCTCAATCATTAAGGAATCAATACCAATTTGATCCTCAACATCCATTCCAATTAAGTTCTTTGCGATTATGCCATTAACGTTAGAAACCGCCTTTAAAACACCTTTACCCATGTAATCAACACCACCATCTCTCAACTCAACAGCTTCTTTCTGTCCTGTAGATGCGCCAGAGGGTACAGCTGCATTTCCAATATGATTAGTCGTTGTAATAACATCGACCTCAACAGTTGGATTTCCTCTTGAGTCAAAAATTTGTCTAGCCTTAATATCTTTTATGAACGCCATGTTATGTAATCATTGAAATAAAATCATCAAATAAATATGAGGAGTCATGGGGACCAGCACTTGCTTCAGGGTGATATTGAACCGAGAAACAGTTTTTATCTTTTAACCTAATTCCAGCAATAGTATTATCATTTAAATGCATATGAGTTACCTCGATATTTTTATTCTTTTCTGTATCTTTTTTGTTAATAGCGAAGCCATGGTTTTGAGAAGTTATCTCACCTTTTCCAGTACTCAAATTAATAACAGGATGATTAATCCCGCGATGACCGTTTTTCATCTTATATGTTTTTATATTATTAGCTAATGCAATTACCTGATGACCCAAACATATTCCAAACAAAGGTTTTCCTGTGTCTAAGATTTTTTTTGTGACATTAATAGCATTTTCTAGTGGTTCAGGATCACCCGGACCATTTGATATAAAATAAGCATCAGGGGCCCACTCATTCATATCATTGAATGATGAAGAATGTGGAAATACTTTTAAATAACAATTCCTCTTTGAAAGATTCCTTAAAATATTCATTTTAACTCCTAAATCTAATACGGCAACTTTGTATTTTGATAGTTTATTACCATAAAAATAAGGCTCTTTTGTAGAAACATTAGACGCAAGCTCAAGTCCTGCCATTGATGGTATCTTTTTTAATTGAAGTTTTAATTTCTTGATATCAGGATTTGATTCAGTACTTATAACTGCATTCATAAAACCATTATCTCTAATATAACTTACAAGTGCTCTAGTATCAACATCAGAAATACAAACAATCTTGTTTTTATTTAAAAAGTCTTGAAGAGATTCGGCACTACCATATCTGGAGTGAAAAAAACTAAAATTTTTACATATTAAACCAGCGATTTTTACAGAGTCAGACTCAATCTCATTTTTAACAGCACCATAATTACCAATATGAGCATTAGTCATAACCATTAGCTGACCATTATAAGATGGATCTGTAAAAATTTCTTGGTATCCAGTCATTCCTGTATTAAAACACAGTTCGCCAAAAGATAAACCTTCAAAACCAGCGGATTTTCCGTAGAAAATAGTACCATCTTCAAGTATTATTAAGGCTTTTCTACGGAACTTATATTTATTCAACTTAAGAAGAATGTTTGAATAAAATTAATATAAAAAAAAAGATTAACCGAGGTTTATCTTAAGAAGTTATGAATATTAAAATTTAATTTTATTTTTTATTCTTACTTGATTTAACATCATTGTCAGTTGATTCTTCAACAGCAGGTGCCTCTTCAGCAACAGGTGCCTCTTCAGCAACAGGTGCCTCTTCAGCAGCAGGTAACTCTTCAGCAACAGGTAACTCTTCAGCAACAGGTAACTCTTCAGCAACAGGTGCCTCTTCAGCAACAGGTGCCTCTTCAGCAACAGGTGCCTCTTCAGCAACAGGTGTCTCTTCAGATGAGGCTGATTCACTATTAGTTAGTTTTTCATTTGATTTTTTCTTTCTTCTTCTTCTCTTTCTAGAATCAAGTTTGGTTTGAGAATATAATTCATTATAATCGACAAGCTCAATCATTGCCATATCAGCATTATCTCCTGATCTGTTACCGAGCTTTATAATTCTAGTATAGCCACCAGGTCTATCTCCAATTTTAACAGCAACTTCTCTAAAAAGTTCTGTTACAGCATATTTATTTCTCAAATACTTAAAAGCAATTCTTCTGTTGTGAGTTGAATCAGTTTTTGATTTTGTGATGATTGGTTCAATGAAAAGTTTTAATGCCTTTGCTTTTGCTAGGGTAGTATTAATCGATTTGTGTTCAATTAGAGAAGAGCCCATATTTGCAAGCATATATTTTCTATGCCCTCTTTTTCTGCCTAAATGTGGATTTTTTTTACGATGTCTCATTTACAATTATTATTCTTTATCAAGTTTATATTTTGACAAATCCATACCAAAGTTTAACCCTTTAACTAAAACCAATTCCTCTAACTCAGTTAATGATTTTTTACCAAAATTTCTAAACTTCATTAAATCTGTTTTATTAAAAGAAACAAGATCACCTAGAGTGTCAACTTCTGCTGCTTTTAAACAGTTTAAAGCTCGAACAGAAAGATCCATATCTATTAATCTTGTTTTTAATAATTGTCGCATGTGTAGAGACTCTTCATCATAGGTTTCAGTTTTAGCAATTTCATCAGCTTCTAATGTTATTCTTTCATCTGAAAACAACATAAAATGATGAATTAAAACCTTAGCTCCTTCTGTCAGAGCGTCCTTTGGATCAATTGAACCATCAGTTGTTATTTCAAAAACAAGCTTTTCATAGTCAGTTTTTTGTTCAACCCTAAAATCCTCAATCGAATATTTTACATTTTTAATTGGTGTAAATACTGCATCCATAAATATTGTTCCAAGGGGAGCGCCAAGTTTTTTATTTTCTTCAGAAGATACATATCCTCTACCCTTCTCAATATTTAATTCAAAGTTAAGATTAACGCTCTTTTCCATATTACACAAAACCAAGTCTGGATTTAAAATCTCAAAGCCTGATATAAATTTTTGAAGATCTCCAGCAGTGAACTTTTCTTGCATTTTGACAGAAACAGAAACGCTTTCATTATCCACACTATCAATTTGTCTTTTTAATCTAACTTGTTTTAGATTTAAAATAATTTCAGTAACATCTTCAACAACTCCTGGAATTGTTGTGAACTCATGTTCTATATTATCAATTTTAACAGATGTGATTGCAAATCCTTCGAGTGAAGATAAAAGAACTCTTCGAAGAGCATTTCCAACTGTAAGGCCATAGCCGGGTTCAAGAGGTCTGAATTCAAACTTACCATCATGCTTGCTTGAATCAATCATTATTACTTTGTCAGGTTTTTGAAATGTAAATATTGCCATAATTTTATATATTATTTTGAGTATAATTCTACTATTAGTTGTTCTTTTATATTTTCTGGGATCTGTTCTCTTTCAGGAAGAGTATTATAAACACCTTCCATGTTTTCACTGTCCCAAGTAATCCATTCATATGATGTGTTATTTTGCAAAGAGCTCTCTATAGATAAAAGTGATTTTGACTTTTCTCTAACTCCTACCCTTTCAGATATTTTAATAATTCGGGAAGGTATATTGCATATTTTACCATTTACAATTATGTGTTCATGACTAACAAGTTGTCGAGCAGCACTTCTAGATGGAGCAATACCCATTCTGAAAACTAAATTATCTAATCTTGACTCACATAACTGAAGGAGAACCTCCCCAGTAATACCCTTACTTCTACTAGCTTTTTCAAATAAATTTTTAAACTGCTTTTCAAGAATACCATAAAGATATTTAGCTTTCTGCTTTTCCATTAACTGAATTGCATATTCTGATTTTTTTTGCCTTCTTTTATTTTGTCCATGTTGACCGGGTGGATAATTCTTTTTTTCAAAAGATCTATCCGGGCCAAAAATTGGCTCACCGAATTTTCTAGAAATTTTTGTCTTAGGTCCTATATATCTTGCCATATTATTTTTTTAAACTCTTCTTCTTTTAGGTGGTCTACACCCATTATGTGGTATTGGTGTTATATCAAATATTTCTGTAACCTCAACTCCAGCATTATGTATACTTCTTATTGCAGACTCTCTTCCATTTCCTGGCCCTTTAACGTAGACCTTTACTTTTCTCATTCCTGCTTCTTGAGCAACTTTTACCGCATCTTCAGCAGCTAACTGAGCTGCATAAGGTGTGTTTTTTTTAGACCCTCTAAAACCCATTTTACCAGCAGAGGACCATGATACAACCTCTCCTTTTGTATTGGTAAAGGAAATGATGATATTGTTAAATGTTGCATTTACATGAACTTCACCGAAGGACTCAACAACAACTTTTCTCTTTTTATTAACTGCCTTTGCCATAATTTATATTATTTAGTTACTTTCTTTTTATTCGCAACTGTCTTTCTTTTACCTTTTCTAGTTCTAGAGTTATTTTTGGTCCTTTGCCCTCTGAGAGGAAGTCCATTTCTGTGTCTAATTCCTCTGTATGAACCTATATCCATTAATCTTTTTATGTTTATTTGATTTTCAGCTCTTAACTCACCTTCAATAGTAAGATTTGAAACTACAGCTCTAATATTGGCTGTTTCCTCATCACTCCAATCTAAAACTTTTTTATCCTCATTAACATTTGCACTAATGAGTATTTTTTTTGCTCTACTTAAACCAATTCCATAAATATAAGTTAGTGCAATTACACCTCTTTTTTCTTTTGGAATATCTATACCTGAAATTCTTGCCATATTAACCTTGTCTTTGTTTAAACCTTGGATTCTTTTTGTTAATTACATATAATCTTCCCTTTCTTCTAACAATCTTACATTCAGGACTTCTTTTTTTTATTGATGCTCTTACCTTCATATTAATATCTAAAAGTTATTCTTGCTTTTGTTAAATCATAAGGACTCATTTCTAACTTAACCTTATCGCCGGGTAACAATTTTATATAAAACATCCTCATTTTACCCGAAATATGAGCAGTTACAACATGACCATTTTGCAGTTCAACTCTAAACATTGCATTTGAAAGAGCTTCTACGATTACACCATCTTGTTCTATTGCCGCTTGTTTTGCCATATCTATCCTACTCTTCTTGTTTTACCCGTTTTCATTAATCCATCGTAATGCCTATTTAATAAATAAGCGTTTATCTGTTGTATTGTGTCAATTGCAACTCCCACCATAATTAATAGTGATGTTCCTCCAAAAAATAATGCCCATCCTTGCTGGATTTGCATCAAAGCAACTATTACAGCAGGTAATACTGAAATTAATGCTAAAAATATAGACCCAGGAAAAGTAATCAATGACATAACTTTATCCAAAAACTCTGATGTTTCTCCACCTGGTTTTATGCCTGGAACAAAACCGCCACTTCTTTTTAAATCATCAGCCATTTTATTTGTAGGCACTGTAATGGCAGTATAAAAATATGTAAATAATATAATTAATAAGCCAAACAAAATATTATAAGCCAAACCAAACATATTAGAAAATGCTGCTTGCATCCACTGACCAAATGATCCTCCAACTATTTGACCAAGGTAGGCTGGAGCAAACATAATTGCTTGAGCAAAAATTATTGGCATCACACCTGAGGCATTCAATCTCAAAGGAATATATTGTCTTTTTGAATATAGGCTACTTGATCCAGAAACAGACCTTCTAGCGTACTGAACTGGGATTTGTCTTACAGCTAAAACTAATAGTATACATAAGGCAACTACTATAAACCAAATTAAAACCTCTATCGCAATCATAATCCAACCACCAGAACTAGACAATTGAGAAACAATCTCCTGAGTAAATGAAAGGGGTAAAGAAGCTATAATACCAACAGTAATTAATAAAGAAATTCCATTTCCAATTCCCCTATCTGTTATTTTTTCACCTAGCCACATTGCAAAAATACAACCTGTAACAAGTATGATAACAGAGGGTACTATAAAAAACACTCCTTTACCAAGAACAAATGCTGAATCAGGTACACCAAGCGCACCTAAACCATAAAGGTATGCAGGTGCTTGTACAACACATATTGCAATGGTTAACCACCTTGTTATCTGAGTAATAGTTTTTCTACCGCTTTCTCCTTCTTTTTGAAGTTTTTGTAAATAAGGGACTGCAACACCCATTAACTGAACAACAATGGAGGCAGAAATATATGGCATAATTCCCAATGCAAAAACTGAAGCATTAGCAAATGCTCCCCCAGTAAATGCGTTTAGTAAACCTAGTAAACCTCCTCCACCAGCAATTTTGGCGTCAGCAATAATATTATAATCAACACCTGGTAAAACAACTTGAGCACCTAACCTGTAGATTGCTAAAAAAAATAGGGTAATCAGAATCCTGTTCTTTAATTCATCAATGGCCCAAATATTTTTTAATATTTCAATAAATTTTAGCATCTATATAATTTTTATTTCACCTCCTACTTTTTCTATTGCTTCGATAGCAGATTTTGAAAATTTGTGAGCCTCAACTTTTACAGCAGAACTAATTTTTCCATAACCAAGAATTTTGACTAAATCCTTTTTCTTAATCAATTTATTTGAAATCATATCTTCAAAAGCAATGACACCTTTCTTTACTTTCTTTGCATCAACCAATTCCTGTAATGCCTGTATGTTTACAGGCTTATATTCTTTTCTATTTATATTTTTAAAACCAAACTTTGGTACTCTCCTTTGTAAGGGCATTTGACCTCCCTCGAAACCTAATTTCTTAGAATAGCCAGATCTTGATTTAGCACCTTTGTGTCCTCTAGTAGCAGTACCTCCTTTTCCGGAGCCTTGACCCCTTCCTATTCGTTTACTCTTTGCTTTAACCGATCCTTCTGCGGGTTTTAATTTAGATAAATTCATAACTAATCAATAATCTTAATCAAGTGTTCAACTTTTTTTATCATACCCAATATTGAAGGATCTGAATTATGCTCAACAACGTGACCAATTCCTCTTAGACCCAAAGCCTCTAATGTTCGCTTCTGGTCAAAAGGTCTTTTAATTTTACTTCTAATTTGTTTAATCTTAATTTTACTCATTTACAAAATTTTAACCATTATAAATTTTTTCAAGATCTACACCTCTCTCCTGTGCTACTTTATACGCATCTCTTAGCTGAAACAATGCATCAAATGTGGCTTTAACAACATTATGAGGATTTGAAGAACCTTGGGACTTGGAAAGAACATCCTGAATACCTACTGACTCCAAAACAGCTCTTACAGCACCACCAGCAATAACACCAGTTCCAGGTGATGCGGGCTGAATATATACCCTCGCTCCACCATGTTTACCTTTTTGTTCATGAGGAATTGTTGAGCTTGACAATGGAATTTTAACTAAACTTTTCTTTGCATTTTCAACCGCCTTGGCAATTGCGGTGGAGACCTCTTTGGCTTTACCAAGACCATGACCAACAATACCATTTTCATCTCCAACAATGACAATTGCTGAAAAACCAAAAGCTCTACCGCCTTTAGTTACTTTTGTAACACGTTGAATACTAACGAGTTTATCTTTTAAGTCTAAACCACCAGGCTTAACAAATTCCATGTTCTTTTTTTTCATCTATTAAAAATTTAATCCAGCTTCTCTCGCTCCATCAGCTAACGATTTCACTCTTCCATGATACAAATAACCATTTCTATCAAAAGAAACAGACTTAATTCCAGCCTTAACAGCTTTTGTTCCGATTGAAACACCTACTTGTTTGGCAATTTCAGTCTTATTTTTAGATGCCAATTTTATGTCTTTATCATTGGACGAAGCAGACACCAAAGTCTTTTCATCTTTATCATCAATAACTTGGGCATAAATTGCTTTATTACTTCTAAAAACTGTCATTCTAGGCTTTTCAGGTGTACCAAAAACAACTTTTCTGATCCTCTTTTTAATCTTATTTCTTTTTATTGTTTTAGTTTTCATAATTATTACGCCGATTTACCAGCTTTTCTTCTAATCTCTTCACCAACAAATTTAACACCCTTACCCTTGTAAGGTTCAGGTTTTCTGTATGACCTAATTTTCGCAGCAACCATACCAACAAGTTGTTTGTCAAAAGATGTAATATTAATAATTGGATTTTTTCCTTTCTCATTAACAGTTTCAATTTTTATCTCATCGGGAAATGATAAAACTATGTTATGTGAAAAACCTAATGATAGATCTAATTTTTGACCAGAACTTTGTGCTCTGTAACCAACACCAACAAGCTCCAAACTTTTTGTCCAACCTTGCGAAACACCGATAACCATATTGCTAAAAAGTGATCTATAGAGGCCATGTTTTGCTTTGTGATCCTTAGATTCAGAGTTCCTCTTAACTACTAACTGACCTTCAACTTTAGAAACAGATACACCATCAAAATCTTGAGCTAAAGCACCAAGTTTTCCAGAAACCTCTAATGAATTTTCGTGGATTTCTACATTTACATCCTCGGGGACTAATATTGGATTATTACCTACTCGTGACATTATTAATATATATTACAGATTATTTCTCCTCCTAAATTTTCTCTTTTTGCTTTTTTTCCAGTCATTAAACCCTTTGATGTGGAAACTATATTCACTCCTAAACCATTGAGTACTCTAGGGATTTCAGAACCAGGTGAATATCTTCTCAGTCCTGGTTTACTTACCCTTTCAATTTTCTTTATTACTGGATCTTTTGAAATTTGGTTATATTTTAAGGCAATTTTAATTGAACCTTGAACATTATCACTGATAAATTGATAATTAAGTATAAAACCTTGATCAAATAATATTTTAGTTATTTCCTTCTTAATTTTTGAAGAGGGGATAACTACAGTTCTCAGCCCAGCTGAATTTGCATTTCTAATTCGAGTTAAAAAATCTGCTATAGGATCTGTATTCATATCTATTTATTTTACCAACTTGCTTTTCTTACACCAGGAATCAAACCTTTATTTGCCATTTCACGAAACTTAACTCTTGAAATACCAAACTGTCTCATATAACCTTTAGGCCTACCTGTAATTTTACATCTGTTGTGCGCTCTGACAGGAGATGAATTTTTTGGCAACTTTTGCAAGCCTATATAATCACCAGCGTCTTTTAACGCTTTTCTTTTTTCAGCATATTTGAGACACATTTTCGCTCTTTTTACCTCACGGGCTTTCATTGATTCTTTTGCCATATTCTAATTTTTATTAAATGGTAATCCTAATTCTTTTAATAGTGTTTTAGCAAGACTATCTTCATTTGTTGATGTAACAAATGTTATATCCATCCCCGAAACCTTATTAATTTTATCGATATCAATTTCAGGAAAAATTATCTGCTCTGTAATTCCAAGTGTATAATTACCTCTTCCATCAAAACCAGAGTTTTTGATACCTTGAAACTCCCTAACCCTGGGTAAGGCAGCTGTAATTAGTCTGTCTAAAAATTCATACATTCTGTCGCCTCTTAATGTAACTTTAGCCCCGATTGGCATTCCTTTCCTTAATTTAAATGCTGAAATATCCTTTTTAGATTTGGTAGGTACAGCCTTTTGACCAGAAATTAAGGCTAGTTCTTCCAAAGCATGATCAATAAGTTTTTTATCAGCAACAGCACCACCAACTCCTTTACTAATCACAATTTTTTTAAGCTTTGGAACTTGCATAACATTAACTAATCCGTGAGCTTCCATGATACTTTTGGTGACACTATTCTTGTATTCTTTTTTTAATCTTGGTATATAACTCATACTATATTATTTCATCACTTTTCAATAAATACCTAACTTTCTTACCATCTTCAATTTTATATCCAACTCTAGTTGTTTCACCATCTTTAGTTATCAATGAAACATTAGAAATATGAATTGATGATTCTTTTTCAGTAATACCACCCTTAGGGTTGTTAGAGTTCGGTTTATTATGTTTTTTAACCATAGCAATGCCTTCAACAATAACTCTATTTTTACTTCGAATTACTTTTAAAACTTTTCCTGATGATCCTTTATCATCACCAGCAATTACTTTAACAGTATCTCCAACTTTTAAATTCATATCTATAAAACTTCAGGTGCCAATGACACAATTTTCATAAAATTTTTATCTCTTAATTCGCGTGCAACAGGACCAAAAACTCTTGTTCCTCTGAGTTCACCAGCAGAATCTAGCAATACACAGGCATTATCATCAAATCTAATGTAAGATCCGTCCTTTCTCCTAACCTCTTTGAGAGTTCTTACCACAACAGCTGTTGAAACTTGACCCTTTTTTACTGTTCCATTAGGTGTTGCATTTTTTACTGTGACAACAATTTTATCACCCAATGAAGCATATCTTCTTTTTGTACCACCAAGAACTCTAATTGTTAGAACCTCTTTGGCACCTGTATTGTCTGCAACTGATAATCTACTTTCCTGTTGTACCATTACTTAGCTTTTTCTAATACTTTAACCAAACGCCAACATTTATTCTTACTAATTGGCTTCGTTTCCATGATTTTCACTACATCACCTTCATTACACTCATTTTTTTCGTCATGAACTTGATATTTTTTTGTTCTTAAAACGAACTTACCATATTTAGGGTGTTTTACTTTTCCAACTTCAGAAACAACAACAGATTTTTGCATCTTATTACTGGTAACAATTCCTATTCTTTCTTTTCTTAAATTTCTTTTATCCATTTTTTAATTAGATTTTTCTTTTGGCAAGTTCTGTTTTCATTCTTGCAATAGTTCGTCTATTTTTTCTAATCACCAAAGGATTTTCTATTGGTGAAACTACATGAGTTAGCTTTACGTCTTCTTGACTTTTAATAAGAGATTGAAGCTTATCTACAAGCTCATCATCTGTCAATATTTTTATTTCACTTTGCTTCATTCGCTTATATATTCATAATCATTAGCAATGACAAATTTTGTTTTTACTGGAAGCTTTTGAGATGCCAATCTCAGTGCTTCTTTTGCAACATCAATTGGTACACCAGCAACTTCAAACATAATTTTACCAGGCTTTACAACAGCAACAAAATATTCAGGTGCTCCTTTACCTTTACCCATTCTTACCTCTAATGGTTTCTTAGTGATAGGTTTATCGGGAAAGATTTTAATCCACAATTGCCCTTCTCTCTTCATGTATCTTGTTGCAGCAATCCTAGCTGCTTCAATTTGTCTAGATGTAATAAACTTTGAGTCCAATGATTTTATACCAAACATACCATTAGAGAGACGATGCCCTCTTTGAGAAAGACCTTTCATTCTTCCTTTTTGCATTTTTCTATATTTCTGTCTCTTTGGTGATAACATTTTAACGTCTTCTTTGTTTATTACCTTTATTTTTAGAATTCGATGAACTCAAACCAACCAAAGGGGAAAGCTCTCTTTTTCCATAAACCTCACCCTTCATGATCCATACTTTTACACCTAACCTACCATAGGTGGTATGTGCCTCAACTAAAGCATAATCTATGTCAGCTCTGAATGTTGATAATGGGATTCTTCCTTCTTTATAAGTTTCAGATCTAGCCATTTCAGCCCCATTCAATCTTCCAGAAATTTGAACTTTAATACCCTCTGCATTCATTCTCATGGTTGCAGCTATAGACATTTTAATTGCTCTTCTATATGAAATTCTACCTTCAATTTGTCTAGCAATTGATGATGCGACAAGTTGAGCCTCTAATTCTGGTCTCTTTATTTCAACAATATTAAGTTGAATGTCTTTCTGTGATAATTTCTTTAATTCTTCCTTTAACTTATCCACCTCTTGTCCTGCTTTACCTATAATAATACCTGGTCTAGCGGTGGTAATAGTTATTGTTATTAATTTCAAAGTCCTCTCAATAATCACACGCGAAACACTCGCTTTTGATAATCTTGTAAAAATATATTTTCTTATAACTTCATCTTCAGCAATCATATCACCATATTTTTTACCACCATACCAGTTGGACTCCCATCCTCTGATGATGCCTAACCTATTACCTATTGGATTTGTTTTCTGACCCATTATTAGTTATTAATTTCCTTTAAATTATCTAAAATCATTGTAACGTGATTTGACCTTTTTCTTATTCTATGAGCTCTGCCCTGGGGCGCTGGCCTTAGTCTTTTTAACATGCCTGCGCTATCAACTCTAATCTCACTTATAATAACATTTTCATTTTCGATATCAGTATCAGGATTTTTTTGCTGCCAGTTGCTTATTGCAGACAATAATAGTTTTTCCAATCTGCTTGAAGCATGCTTTGGGCTGAACTTTAAGATTGAAAGGGCATTATTAACTTTTTTCCCTCTAATCTGATCAGCAACCAATCTCATTTTTCTAGGGGAGGTTGGGCAATTATTTAGACTTGCAGAAGCAATATTTTTCTTCAATTCCTTAACCATATTTGCGCTATTTCTTTTTCTAGATCCCATATTACTTAAGTTTTTTACCTCCAGAATGTCCTCTAAATGATCTTGTTGGTGAAAATTCACCTAATTTGTGTCCAACCATATTCTCTGTGATATAAACAGGCACAAATTGTCTTCCATTATAAACAGCAATGGTTTGACCAACAAAGTCGGGAATAATCATCGAGGATCTGGACCATGTTTTAATAACATTTTTCTTATTTGAATCCAGATTTTCTTGAACTCTTTTTAATAAGCTTTTATGAACGAATGGTCCTTTTTTAAGTGATCTAGGCATAATTATTTTCTTCTTTCAATTATAAATTTATTACTAAACTTCTTTTTATTTCTTGTTCTGTATCCTTTTGCAGGTATACCATTTTTTGATCTAGGATGACCACCAGAGGCTTTACCTTCTCCACCACCCATTGGGTGGTCAACTGGGTTCATAACCACGGGTCTAGTTCTTGGTCTTCTTCCTAACCATCTAGTTCTTCCAGCTTTTCCTGAAACTACTAACTGATGATCAGAATTAGAAACTTGACCTATAGTAGCCATTGATTTGACAAGAACTAATCTTGTCTCACCTGAGGGCAACTTCAAAGTAGCAAACTTTCCATCACGAGCCATAAGCTGTGCAAATGATCCAGCACTCCTAGCTAAACTTGCACCTTTACCTGGGCTCAACTCAACACAAGAGACAGTAGTACCAAGTGGAATTGAAGAGAGAGGCATTGAGTTACCAATGTTTGGTTCAACCTTTTCTCCTGAAATTACTTTATCTCCAACCTTAAGTCCCTTAAGAGCAAGAATATATCTTTTTTCACCATCTTTAAACTTTATAAGAGAAATAAATCCAGACCTGTTGGGATCATACTCGATGGTTAAAACTTCAGCTTCATCATTAAATCTATCACGTTTAAAATCAATTAATCTGTATTGTTTTTTATGACCACCTCCTCTAAATTTCATGGTCATTCTTCCCTTGTTATTTCTTCCTCCAGATCTCTTTTTAGGCACCAACAAACTTTTTTCGGGTTTAGATGCTGTGATAGTATCAAAACTATTAACTGTTCTGCCCCTTTGACCTGGTGTTATCGGTTTAAGTTTTTTTACTGCCATTTATAAATTATTATAAAAGTCAATTGAATCTCCATCTTGGATGTCAATTATCGCTTTTTTCTTAATGTTGGTTTTTGTTCTCTGAACTCCTCTCTTTGTAAACTTTGTATTTCTTTCGGAACCATATATTTGTGTTCTTACTTTCTGAACAGTAACATTATACTTTTCTTGAACAGCATTTTTAATTTGAATTTTATTAGCATCTCTACTAACAATAAATGAATAGCGATTCCTTAGCTCACTATCGTTAGTAGCTTTTTCTGTAATAATGGGTTCATATATGACTTTCATAATTATGCTAATATTGATTCTAATTTACCAACTGCGTTTTCTTCAATTACTAAATGCTGCGCATTTAAAATATTATAAGTAGTGGCCTCTGTTTCAGAAACTACCTCATATCTATCCAAATTTCGCGCGGACAAATATACATTTTTATTACCTCCCTCAAGGACGAATAACGTTTTTTTGGAATCCAATCCTACTGACTTCAAAATATCAACAAATGATTTGGTTTTTGGTGTCTTAAATTCAAGTTTTTCAATAATAGAAATTGCCTTATTTGAATACTTTTGAGATAAGGCAGATTTACGAGCTAATTTTTTAACATTTTTATTAACCTTAGAATTAAAATCTCTGGGTCTCGGACCAAAAATTGTTCCACCTCCCCTAAATAATGGATTTTTGATACTACCAGCACGAGCAGTACCTGTACCTTTTTGCTTTTTTATCTTTCTTGTACTTCCTTTAATTTCGGCTCTTTCTTTAGTTTTAGCATTTCCTTGTCTTTTATTGGAAAGGTGATTTTTTACATCTAAATATTGAGCATGTTCATTAGGTTCTATACCAAAAACATCTTTTGAAAGTTTTAACTCTCTTCCAGTTGATTTACCTTTGATGTTTATAACTTCTATTTTCATTATTTCTTAATTGATAAATATGAGTTTTTGTGACCTGGAACACACCCTTTAAGTACAATGATATTTTTTTCTGTTATAACTTTAATGACTTTTAAATTTTGGACAGTTACATTTTCATTACCTGTTTGACCAGCCATTTTCATCCCCTT
>QOQA01000015.1 GCA_003331875.1 Cryomorphaceae bacterium
AACACTAACTTGGTTGACTCTGTAAAAAATATAAAGGATCAAAACACACAGATATCAAAAGATTTAAAATCAAGCCAAATGAAATTAATTGATTTTTATTCAGATAAGTGGTTGGACCAAGTTGAAAAAATAAAATCATTTAATTTTTTATTTAAAAAATTGAATTTAGAGTCAAGTTTTGTTAAATCACTGTGCTTAAATCTTAGTAAAATTATAAGTGAACATGTTATAATATTAGTGACTGAATCAAATAATAAGTACAATATTTTTGTATCAGTTTCTAATTTACTGGTTGAGCCTGCTGGTTTGTCAGCGTCTGAAATTATAAAAACTATATGTGACTCTATTGGTGGTGGAGGAGGAGGTCAAAGTACATTTGCAGCTGGTTCTGGCCCAAATAAAGTTGATATAATTAATGTGATATCAAAGCTAAAGGAGAGCCTTTAATTTATTGATGGTGGATAGGATTCCATCACTTGAGAAACAAAATTAGAAATCAATTGATCTCTTGATAATTTATTTGAAGAGAGTGATCCTGATCCGTTTCCTTGCCATATTAATTTTCCTGTCTTTGAATCAACAATATCGATATATAGCAATCCAACTACTTTAGTAAAAGGCTTGTAGGTTCCAGAGCCATAACCATAGTAAGGATAATACCACCCATAATAATTATAATCGTTGTATCTATTTATGTAAACATTTTCCTTTGATTTAGTATCTATGGAAACTATTAAGTCTGGATTTTTAGAGAATGAGTAACCCTTAGAATTTAAATATGATTCAACAGAGCTGAGTATTCTTTTTTTATCAATATCTGAAATTTCAAGGTTTTCAATCTGCTCTTTAGAAAAAGCATATGTCTTATACAATGAAAAATCTGAGCTGCTATCATAATCATAAGCAACCCTCACTGATCCGCAAGAAAGAATAAAAAAAGATAAGATAAAGAGTGTTAATCTCATTGATAATAAATTTACAATAATTATGCCTAAAAAATTTCATTTAAAAAGTTATTAATAATTTTAATGTATGAGAGTTGGTGGTAAAATCTACTTAGTTTTAATATTTTCTATTTTAATGTCATCTTGTAGTCTATTAAAACTACCTGGAAAAATTATCAAGGCACCACTAAATTTAAAGAGATCAATTACAAAAAAATCTGACTCTAAATCTAATCAATTCGAAAAGTTTATAAGAAATTTAAGCTCAGAGGAGAGAAAAAAATGGTATATAAAAACATATTCAGAACTAGCTATTCAACAGATGAAAAAATATAAAATTCCAGCAAGTATTATTTTAGCTCAAGGAATGGTTGAGTCAGCTTCGGGATCAAGTAATTTAGCATTAAAATCTAACAATCATTTTGGTATAAAATGTCACCAAGAGTGGAGGGGTAAAAAAGTCTATCACGATGATGATAAAAAAAATGAATGTTTTAGAAAATATAATTCACCTGTAGATAGCTATAAGGATCATTCGGAATTTTTAACTACAAGGGGGCGCTACTCATTTCTTTTTAGACTCCCGAAAGACAATTATATAAAGTGGGCAAATGGTTTAAAAAAAGCAGGCTACGCTACGGATCCTAATTATCCAAAAAAATTGATTAGAACTATTGAGGAAAATAAACTTTGGAAATTTGATGGCTCAAAAAAACCTTTGAAACAAAAGAAAAGTAAAGAATTAAAAAATATTCATACTGTTCAAAGGGGCGATACATTGTATTCTATCTCAAAAAAATATAATATTTCCATTGAAGACATTATGAAAATTAATAATCTAAAAAACAATCAGATTAGTGTTGGCCAAGAAATTAAATACGTAAACTAAAATCTAACCTTTGAGTATATTATTTATTAATCCAGTACAATACATCAAATGATTTTTAACCGATTTATTTGAAGAATATTTTTTTTGAGCTTTGTTTAACTCACGTCTCAAATCTATCAAAACACCTAAAGTAGAAGACCTAATATCTGACTCATCAACTTTAACCCTGGTAATGCTCGATGATGATCTAAAGAATGAAGGAATACTCTGATTTTCTTTCATCAAATATCCTAATCTTTGAATAAACGCTCTTTGGATATTTCTTCTAAAAATATCAATGTTAGAGTTATCATTTAATTCACTAAAAATACCATTCTTTAAATCTGACATTAATTCGTCCAATGAGTAAGCCTCTAAACCATTCAACGCTTCATTTTCAATTACTCTTGCTAGTCTTCCAAAATCAAGAATTCTGTTAAGATAGCTTGATTGAAGTCCTCTAACTTGATCCACAGCACCTGCAAACTGAATTTTATCTAATATGTTTTTATCAATCATCCATGTTGGAGTTTCAAATAAGTTTTTGTTGAGGAATTTGATACAGTTTTTTTGATGACTTTTTTCAACATGAGTGTAGACAGCTCCCTCTTGATCGGATGTTTTATAATACTGATAAACACCTCCAACATTAGTTGCTACGTGCCCCATGTATCTTCTAAATTGAGAAAATACAGCATTATGTAATTCCCTTAGGTTATCGTAATTTTCACCATCTATTGAAGTCCAATTAATCAGTTCAGGATAAATTCTTTTTAAATTTTTAATACCATAATTGCTTGCCTCTATAGCATTATCACCTAAATCCTCCGTTTGTTGACTTGGATCTATGCTACGACCTGGACCAAACCTATATTTTGGGTCATCTTGATTTTCTATAATCCACTTACGTAAAATTTCTTTTTCCTCATCTTGAGATGCACCCAGAATTGGTTTGTAACCCCACTTAACAGAAAATCTATCATATATGCCGTTATTGGGTGTATCCCAATCGGAGGGTATTAGTGCAACTCCTTTATCTTCCGGCTGAGCAACATAATTGTAACGCGCATAGTCCATTATTGATGGAGCAGTACCGTACTTTTTAGTAAAAGTTGCTGATCTTAGTGAGTCAACAGGGTATGCGCTACTACTGCCCATATTGTGTGGTAAACCTATTGCATGACCAACTTCATGAGCCGCAATGAATCTAACACCTTCACCCATTAATTCATTTTTTAATTCAATTCCTCTTGCATCCGGATTAACAGCTGCAGTTTGAACAACAAGCCAATCTCTGACAAGTTTTAATACATTGTGATACCAATTTACACTGAATTCAATAATTTCACCGGATCTAGGATCAACAACATTACCTCCATTTGCATTGATAGTTTCAGAAGCCAAGTATCTAAACACACTATACCTAACATCCTCAGGACTCCAATCAGGATTTTTCTCCTCTGTTGGCGGGTCTTTAGCTAAAATAGCATTTTTAAACCCTGCTTCTTCAAAGGCAATTTGCCAATCCTCAATTCCTAGCTTTATGTATTTCCTCCATTTAACAGGCGTAGCAGGGTCAATATAAAATACAATTGGATTTTTTGGTTCTACCAATTCACCTGCTTTAAATTTTTCAATATCTTCTTCTTTAACCTCCAATCTCCATCTTCTCAAATATCTTACAGTTTCAGCTTTTTGATTATCTAGACCATAATCAACTTGCCTATTCGTGTTCCATCCAACTCTTTCATCAAAATACCTTCTTTTCATAGGTTTTTTTGGCAGTACAATCATGGAATTATTAATTTCCATAGAAACCGAACCATTTTCTGTCTCGGTGGATCTATATGTTTTAACATTTCTTACTTCAATATTTTTTGGAAATGACTTAATATTTTCAATATAAGATAGCTTTGAATCAAGACTGGTAATCTTATAGGTTTTTCTGCTTCTTTGAGGATATCCAATACTTTTTAGGTCAGTAGTAAATAAATTTGTAACGTTAATAAGAGAGGAGTTCAAAGAATCATTTTTAGCCTCAATTTTAAATTTGAATAATATTGGCTCAAAATTAGAATTTATAACTGCCTCGTTGATAGGCAATGAATCTACAGCAAAATTTACATAAGAGGATTCTCTTAATAAAATATTATTATTATTTTTTTCCCATCTTAAAACCTGTCTATTCAAGATATGTGAGTAAAGTGGAATTGAAACAGACATTTTTGAAACTCGAGTTATCATTAACATATCTCTACCAATTAATGAATCTGGTATCTCATAATAATACTTATCATCTTTTAAGTAGACATTAAATAATCCCTCATCTTTAGTTGCCTCAGAAACTATTGATGCAAAACTTTTTGTTTTGGTCTTCGCATCTGTTTTGGCTGATTTTTTATCATCTTGTGAATAAATATCTTTATTGGGTGTGAGTATTAATATTAATATTAATAGTTTGATTATTTTTTTCATTGCTTTAATTTAATTCAACAAAAATGCCAGTGTCATTTTTGAATACTTTTAATAGTTTATTTTTTGTCAAGGATTTTATTGTTTTGTCCCATTTTTTATTACTTAATTCTGCAAAATCTTTTAATTCCCCAATTTCAACTTTTTTATTTTTTTTCATAAACTCAAAAACTTTCTTTTCTTCTTCATTTAATTTCACTTCATTTTTTTCAGGTCGCATTTGAGGAAAAAATATAACTTCCTGTATCGATTTATGATTTGTTAGTAGCATGACCAACCGATCAATTCCAAAACCTATTCCAGATGTAGGGGGCATACCGTACTCTAGTGAACGAATAAAGTCATGGTCAATAAACATTGCTTCATCATCCCCCTTCTCAGAAAGTTTTAATTGGTCTTCAAATCTTTCAAGTTGATCAATAGGATCATTCAATTCAGAGTACGCGTTAGCTATCTCACTACCATTAATTAAAAGCTCGAATCTTTCAGTCAGATTTTCTTTTGTTCTGTGTTGTTTTGTTAAAGGACTCATTTCCTTTGGATAGTCAATAATAAAAGTTGGTTGGATAAAATTTGATTCACACTTATCTCCAAATATTGAATCAATTATTTTTCCTCTACCCATTGTTGAATCAATCTCTACCCCAATACTTTTTGCTTTTTTAGATAATTCTTTGTCATCTAATTTTTCAATGTCCAATCCTGTTTCATCTTTAATTGCATCTAAAATTGGAACTTTTTTGTAAGGTCCTCTAAAATCTATTTTCTTATCCCCATAATTAAATTCAGTTTTTCCATATAAGTTAGTAACTGTATCCTCTAATAATTTTTCAGTTAAATCCATCATCCAATTGTAGTCTTTGTATGCAACATAAAATTCAAGATTTGTGAATTCAGGGTTATGAGTTCTATCCATTCCTTCATTTCTAAAATCTTTAGCAAATTCAAAAACTCCATCGAAACCACCGACTATAAGCCTTTTTAGATAAAGCTCATTGGCTATTCTCATATATAATGGAATATTAAGAGAATTATGATGTGTAACAAATGGCTTTGCTGTTGCTCCACCAGGAATGGGTTGTAAAATTGGCGTCTCGACCTCAATGAAGTTCAGTTTTTCTAAGAACTTTCTAATAGAACTTATGATTTTTGATCTCTTTAAAAAGGTTTGTTTAACTTCACTATTAACCACTAAGTCAACATATCTTTGCCTATATCTTTGTTCTGGATCACTAAATTCATCATACTTATTACCGTCACTATCCTCTTTTGGAAGAGGTAGAGGTTTGAGAGATTTGGATAGTAATTTGAAATCTTTTACCATAATGGTCATTTCACCAACTTGTGTCTTGAAAAGAACACCATTAATTCCTAAAAAATCACCGATATCAAGTAGTTTTTTATAAAGATCATTGTATTTTGATTTATCTTCTGAAATACATATTTCGTCCCTATTAAAATAAACTTGAATCTTTCCAGTACTGTCTTGTATTTCTGCAAAACTGGCTTTTCCTTGTATTCTTCTTGACATAATTCTACCAGCAAGTTTAACAACTTCACCGTCCTTAAAATTTTCTTTTATTTTAGCAGCTAAGTGACTTACTTGAAAAGTTTCTGCAGGGTAAGGATTAATTCCTAATTCAATAATTTTTTTTAGCTTTTCTCTCCTAACTAGCTCTTGTTCAGAAAAATTTGACATGTCATTCAAATATAATAATATAACATGTACTTAATGCTTATGTTTTTTATTTTTATAGTTCCAATTAAACAGTACTGAAAACAAATAAACAAATAGAAATAAAAAAACTAGGTTTCAAAGAATATAGTAATGCTTTAGAAATTCAAAACTACTATCATGATGAGATTTGTAATATCAAACTTAGTAATAGGAAAAATAATAGCTCAATACCAACACCAAATTATCTTTTGTTTGTTGAGCATAATCATGTTTATACAATTGGAAAAAGTGGAGATTTAAATAACTTATTATTCACTCAAAATTTACTAAAAGAAAAAGGTATTGAATTAATAAAAATTGGAAGGGGAGGAGATATCACATACCATGGTCCCGGTCAGGTAGTATGTTATCCAATATTTGACCTCGAAAACTTCTTTACTGATATCCATAAATATCTTAGAACACTTGAGTCAATCGTAGTCATGACATTAAAAAAGTTTGGAATTAACTCAATGGGAAGTGAGGATCACACAGGTGTTTGGGTTGATAAAGGAACCAAAAGTGAAAGAAAAATTTGTGCTCTTGGAATTAAAGCAAGTAGATGGGTTACCAAGCACGGATTGGCACTAAACGTTAATACTGATTTGTCTTATTTTGATGGAATTATTCCCTGTGGACTTAAGGGAAAAGCTGTGACTTCAATGAGTCAAGAAATTGGTAAGCAAGTAGATGTTGATGAAGTGATTGAAGAGCTTAGTCATCAATTTGAAATTTTTTTTAAAAACCAATAATTAATCAACACTGTAACAAAGCAGCTCATTCTCGTCACCTACAACTACCAAAAATGTTTGTTTTTCCTTAGTTGAGAAATCAAAAAACTTTGATGAAAAAATCGGAAAACGGTCAATTTTTTTGGTATTATTAAATAGGTAAAGTTCTTTAT
Organism: Cryomorphaceae bacterium; assembly: GCA_003331875.1. Classification (GTDB taxonomy): domain Bacteria; phylum Bacteroidota; class Bacteroidia; order Flavobacteriales; family Flavobacteriaceae; genus Eutrophosalina. The sequence goes on from QOQA01000015.1 coordinate 6,906, forward strand.
TATCAATATTTAGTAAAGAGATATAGTCTTTATTAATCTTTGGATCAGTATAGTTACCGTAAGGAATCTTAAATTCATTTTCATTTATTACAAGTTTATTGTTAGTAAGAATAACTAATAAATCTTGATTTGATGCTATGCTATTTATCTTGTCATTATAGGGTTGATATGAAACTTCCCCAGAGATATCAATCTTAACAATTTCATTTCCTTCACTGAGAAATATTAATTTATTTTTATTTTTAAAAACAGTCGACTCATATTTTAAATCTTTAGGTAACTTAATTCTTTCCCTACCTCTTCTATCAAATATTGTAAAAGTTTTATCATCATAATATTGAATGAGAAAATCTTTATTCAGTATTCTTATATGATCCATTTTATTATTTATATTTTTCTTAGACTTGGTGCCTTTAAAACCTTTGACAACATTGAGCTTTGAGTCATACATCGAAACATTTCTACCTTCTTGAACAATCAATCTGTAATTTTTATTTTTGTCATAATCAAAAACAGATAAATATTTCTCATCTCCACTTTCTTTATTCCTAACTTTTTTAACAACATTTCCTTTTATATCAAGGATATAAAGAAATTCAACGGTCAGAAAAACAAATTGCAGTCTATTGTTTTGATACATATCAATTTGATATGTATCACTAATAATCTTTGATTCAAAATTTTTTGACCATATTTTATTACCATTCAAATCTGATAGAATTATTTTGTTATCCGAATCTTGAAATAAAATATTTAAATCATTTGTTTTATGATTCTTAATCAATGATGGTTTAATCAAGATTTCCTTAGAGTGTTTTGTTTTTAAAACTAATTCTAACTTCCTAATTGACTGTTTATTTTCATTTGGGCTTGTAAAAAGTGAAAAATAAGAGAGATTGTTACTGATTTCCTCACTGGTATATATAAATTGGTTGCCAAATTCTTTAGCATTCTTATAGTTGTACAAAGCAAATTTTACAGATTTTGATGGAATTTTTTTTCTAAATTCATTAAAGCTATTTTGCATTGAAAGAGTTAAATTATTTCTAAAATTCAAAATAATATTTTCTAATTCATCTTTAGTCTCGGCAAACAACACTAATTTTTCAAATTTTGTAAAATATTTAAAGTTTTTAAGTTTATTAAAACCAAAAAGATCAATTTGAAAATTATTTTTTGATAACTCAATAATTTCTTGCCCTCTGTACAATTGACTATCTGTCATTGCTTCACTTAAATTGATTTCATTAGCATCAATAAAATTCAAAAGAAATAGAGTATCATTTTCAATTATTAATTCACCAATTTCAGAAACATTCTGGTATACTGAATCAATTTCATAAGTAATTATTGACTCATCTTGTATCAATAAGTTTAAGTTTTTTTTGATCTCACTAAATTCAAATGAAATCCTTTCAAGTTTAGTGAAGTTTGTTGGAATTATATCAAAAAAATCTGTTTTAGATTTTGTCAAATTATTTAAAAGTTGAACTTTTCTGTTTTTATCACTTTCAGCAAATCCTAATATGTTAATTTCGTCATCTAAAACCTCAAATTCGTAAGACATAAATTCAGAAAATTTTTCTACACTTTGTGTGATATCCTTGAATGCTAATCCGTCGTAATTTTCCTTTACTATTAGGGAAATATTTTTTGATTTATTTTCATAAAGTTTTTGAAATTTTTCAAATTCAATATTTGATTTGTATGTTGAGTTACGGATTATATTTTCAATTAAAAGTTTATTTTTCGACAAATACAATAAATTATTTTGATGTGTCAGATAATTAGAATTTTTATCAATATAAATATTCTTACCACTGTAACTGATTGAATCGAGTAATTTGTTTGATAATGTATCAGAAAATTCATGTATTAAAAAAAGGTCTAACATATTTTTTGATGTATTGTGAAAGCTTATTAACATTTCCCCTTTTGGTTTGTAATTTTCAATTAATGATAAATCAAAACCTGTAGATTCTTCGATAAATTCGAGTGTTTGATAATTAATATTTTCATACTCTTTAATCAATATTGTTAATACTGGATCATCTGGAATATCTTCAATCATTAATTTCTTTTGCTCATTGTCTGAGCAAGAAATAATTAATAAAATTAAAATAATATAAAGCCTCTTCATTTATTTAGTAAAATTAGAAAGTTAGATTGTCAGTTTCAACAGTTTATACTTAATTTTAAATGTCTTCCGATGAAATCTGCACAGTCCATGTTTGGAAATCATTTCTCTGTGGTTTATTGTTCCATAGCCTTTATTATTTTTCCAATCATATATTGGAAATAGAGTATGTAATTCATACATAATTTCATCTCTCTTGACTTTTGCGAGAATTGATGCTGCTGCGATACTTAAATATTTATCATCTCCTCCAACTATACACTCAAAGTTTATTTTTTTATTTGTTTTAAATCTATTTCCATCAATAATTATTTTATATGGCTTTACGTCAAGATTTTCAATAGCAAAATTCATAGCTAAATAAGTAGAATTTAAGATATTGATTTTATCAATTTTTTTTGAATCAATACTCATAATCGAATACGAAATACAATCTTTTTTTATTTCATTATAGAGTCGAGTTCTTTGATCTTGATTTAGTTTTTTTGAATCTTTAATTAATGAGTTTTTATAATTTTTTGGTAAAATTACTGCAGCCGCTGTAACAGGCCCTGCAAGTGATCCTCTCCCAGCTTCATCAACACCACATACTAGTTTTTTGTTGTCAAAAAGACTCAACATATCATTAAATTAAATCATAAATGCTATTAAATCAATAACTTTAAACAAATAAATGAAGAAACTATTAACAATATCACTTTTTATATTTTCAATTTTTTCTTTTTCACAAGACAATACAATAATTGACAACTTCAAAAATCTAATTGATAAACCCATTGATTCCATTAAGTCAAAATATTTCAAATTTGACATTTCTAAACTTCAATTTTTTAATCAAGAGAACGATACAATAATCTTAGATACCTCCTTAACAATTAAAAATTATTATTCATTTAATTTCCTTAAGAAAGATAATTTTCACTTACTCAAATCAAACAATGTTGGAAGATTTTATAACACACTAACATATGAAATTCCAAATGACAATCTCCCTAAACTTGGATATTCAGCTAATGATGTTATGTTAATTCAAAGAGAGGATGTTTTATTTAGTAAGGTTGCATATCCTTTAACCGAGCTTTTTTTTAAATCTGTCTATTCTCAAGGACAGTTAACAGATGCTTACTTTACGAGTAATTTAAATGAGAGCCTTAACTTTTCTCTTGCTTTTAAAGCATTAAGATCACTTGGTACTTTTCAGAATAGTTTGTTTGGGTCCAAGCAGTTTAGGACAACATTGAATTATAATGGTGAAAAAATAGTAACAAAGTTTTTTTATTTGAGTCAAAGTTTTGAGAGAAATGAGAATGGTGGTTTGACATCGGCGTCTATTGAAAACTATGAGTCGGAGGATCCAATCTTTGATGAAAGATCTAAACTCAATGTGAAATTTGAAGATGCAAAAAATAATTACCAACAGAGAATATTCTACTTGAATAATAACTTTTCAGTTGGTAACAAAAAAAATAATTCTTTAGATATTTATCATGTCTTTGACTTTGAAACAACTAATAATAAATACACTCAAGATAACCCTTCATTTTACTATGGAAGTTTAAACTTGGGTATCAATGAAATTGTTGATCACTACAAATTGAGGACCTTAGCTAATAGAATTGGTTTATTAAAGGATAACTTGTTTTTTGAAAGATTACTTTTACAGTTAAATAATTATAATCTTAATTATTTTAAAGTTGAGAATAGTTTAGATAATAAAGTTTTTTCAAAAAACTTTAATTCATTTTCAATCAAGGCATTCAAAAAACTATTTAAGTACGATTTATCTATTGATTTGGAACAAAAAATAAACGGTGATCAATTAGGGAATAATTTTATTGCTAAAGTTAAAAGAGAGTTTTCTGAAAATAATTCATTTAGCCTATCAGTTTCTGTAAAACAGAAGCATCCCGGTTTAATTTATGAAAACTTTACCAGTAACTATGAAAATATTAATTGGACAAATTCATTAAAACTTGTTGAAAATAAATCAGTCGATTTAAAAATTTCAAATCCAACTCTAGGAGATATTGATTTTAACCACTCAGTCATTGATAATTTTTTCTATGTTTCAGTTGATTCAGATTTACAAGAAATCATGGCACCTATTTTAAGTCATTACGATGGAAAAATTCAGTATTCAAGTTTAAGAGTCAAAAGGTCCTTTAATTTTGGTAAATGGACAATTGATAATTCAATCATGTACCAGAGTGTTAATCAAAATGATGATATTTTAAATCTTCCTCAATTTATCTCTAGGAATACCCTGTATTTTAAAGAAAGGATTTTTAAAAACACTTTATCAATACAAACAGGTATAAATTTTAAAATATTCTCAAAATATTATGCAAATGAATATAATCCCTTAATTTCAGCTTTTCATATACAGAAACTAAAGAAAATAGGAGGTTTTCCATTATTTGATTTTTTCTTTAATGCAAAAATTAGACAAACAAAAATCTTTATAATTGCTGAACATATTAACTCATCCATAAGTGGTAATAGCTTTTATTCAACACCAGAAAGTATATATAGAGATTTCGGAGTAAGATTTGGGTTTAAGTGGAATTTATTTAACTGACGGTAAGTCTCCATGAACTTTAGATGTAAGTTCTGTTGAGCCCATCAGAAATTTATCTATTTCATATGCTGCCTCTCTGCCTTCAGAAATAGCCCATACAATCAGAGATTGCCCCCTTCTTAAATCACCGGCAGCAAAAACTTTTTTATCAGATGTTTGATATTTATTTGTAAGCGGTTTTGAGGTATTATCTGAACTTAATTTTAGGTCATTGATTATTTCCTTGTCTGGTCCTGTAAATCCAAGAGCTAGTAATACTAAATCGCAAGGCCATGTTTTTTCAGATCCTTCAATTTCTACTAATCTTGGTCTTTCATTTGATTTTTTTATCCACTCAACCTCAACTGTTTTTAATGCTTTGACATTTCCATTACCATCATCAATGAACTCTTTGGTTAAAATTGACCATTGTCTTTTACTTCCCTCTTGATGAGAAGAGCTAGTTTTGAGAGTAAAAGGCCAATACGGCCATGGATTTTCATCGGTTCGTTGTTTGCTTGGTTTTGGCAAAATTTCAAAATTTAATACCGATTTTGCACCTTGTCTATTTGACGTACCAATACAATCAGATCCTGTATCACCGCCTCCTATTACTATGACATTTTTATTTTTTGCATTTAGCTCTTTAATTTCACTGAAATTTTCACTAATAACTTGATTTTGCCTTTTGAGAAACCTCATGGCTTGGACTACTCCATTTAACTCATGGCCAGGAATAGGTAAATTTCTCATTATAGTAGCACCTCCACATAACAAAACAATATCGTTATCTTTCTTTAATTTCTTAACTGGAAGATCAATTCCAATTTCTGTATTGTTTTTGAATTTAATTCCCTCCAGTCTCAAAATTTCTATTCTTCTATCTATAATTGATTTCTCAAGCTTGAAATCTGGAATACCATATCTTAATAGTCCACCTATTTTTGAATCTCTTTCATAAACAGTAACTAAATGTCCTGCTCTGTTTAGTTGTTGTGCAGCTGCAAGACCTGCTGGACCTGAACCAACAATAGCTATTTTTTTTCCGGTTCTTCTCTTTGGTCTAATCGGTTGAATCCAGCCCTCTTTAAAACCTCTCTCAATTATGTATTTTTCAATGAGTTCAATAGATACAGGGGGATTTATAAGACCAAGAACACAAGCAGATTCACATGGTGCAGGACATAATCTCCCTGTGAATTCAGGAAAATTATTAGTTGAATGTAAGATTTTAAGAGCATCTTTCCAGTTTCTGTTGTAGACCGCATCATTAAAGTCAGGAATTAAGTTGCCAAGCGGGCAACCACTATGACAAAATGGTACTCCGCAGTCCATACATCTTCCGCCTTGCTTTACTAAATCATCATCTTTGGGTTTGATTGTAAATTCTTTGAAATTTTTTATTCTTTTTTCAACTGGTACATAACCCTCAACCACTCTTTCATACTCAACAAAACCTCTAAGTTTACCCATTATTAGTTTATTATTTCATTTATTTTGGATTGGGCCATTTTTTCTAAAGCTATTTTATATTCCGTTGGCATTATTTTAACAAACATATTTTTTGAATTATTCCAATTTAAAATTATTTCTTCAGCAATACAACTGTGAGTATAAGAGTAGTGTTTTTCTAGTAAATCTTTAATTATATCAAAGTCTTGATTATCTAGTTTTTCAAACTCTACCATTTCCATGTTAAAATTATCAACACTATAGCTTTCATTTGATTTGTAAATGTATGCAATCCCTCCACTCATTCCAGCAGCAAAGTTTCTCCCAATTTTTCCTAAAATTAGGGCTATTCCGCCTGTCATGTATTCACACCCGTGATCACCAACGCCTTCAACAACAGCTGTTGCACCAGAATTTCTAACACAGAATCTTTCACCAGCAATTCCATTTATATATGCTTCTCCAGACGTGGCTCCGTACAGGGCAACATTTCCTGTAATAATATTTTCATTTGATTTGAAAGTAGATGTTTTTGGTATCTTGACAATGAGCGTAGCACCTGAGAGACCTTTGCCAAAATAGTCATTCGTATTACCCTCAATCTTCATTTCAAGACCTTTGGTTGCAAATGCTCCAAAACTTTGACCAGCAGCACCCTTGAAGTTTAATTTTAATGTAGCTTTGGGAAGTCCTTTTTCACCATATTTTTTTGAAATCTCATTACTTATAATCGCACCTACTGTTCTGTCAGTATTTCTTATTTTATAATCAAGACTCATCTTAATTTTTTTCTCGATCGCCAATCTAGAATTTTTTAAAATCTTAAAATCAATCACAGAAGTTAAGTTGTGATCTTGGTCAGTCACATTTCGAACTGGAATATTTTCGCTAACATTCGGCTTGTACAATACCTTGGATAAATTTATTCCTCTGGCTTTAAAGTATTCAACAGCATCAGTCATAACAAGTTTTTGACTTTGACCAACCATTTCATTAATTGTCCTAAAACCTAGATTAGCCATTATTTCTCTTAGTTCTTGAGCTACGAAATACATGAAATTTATAACGTGCTCCGGCTTGCCTTTGAAATTTTTTCTTAATTCAGGATCTTGTGTTGCAATTCCAACTGGACAAGTATTTAAGTGGCAAGCTCTCATCATAATACATCCTGATGCAACGAGTGGAGCTGTCGAAAATCCAAATTCTTCAGCACCAAGAAGACATGCTATAGCAACATCTCTTCCTGTTTTCATCTGGCCGTCACATTCAACAACAACTCTTCCTCTCAAGTCATTTAGTACAAGTGTTTGTTGAGCTTCTGCAATTCCTAGCTCCCAAGGTAGCCCAGCATGCTTTAATGATGTTAGTGGTGATGCACCAGTTCCGCCATCATAACCTGAAATTAATATTACATCTGCTTTTGCTTTTGCAACGCCAGCTGCAATTGTTCCAACACCAACTTCAGATACTAATTTTACATTTATTCTAGCCTTTCTGTTTGCATTTTTCAGATCATAAATAAGTTGAGCTAAGTCTTCAATTGAATATATGTCATGATGTGGTGGAGGGGAAATTAAACCTACGTAGGGTGTAGAATTTCTAACTTTTGCTATTAATGGATTGACTTTGGGTCCGGGGAGTTGTCCGCCTTCACCAGGCTTAGCGCCTTGAGCCATTTTAATTTGAATTTCAGAAGCATTCGTTAGATAATTAGAACTTACACCAAATCTTCCTGAAGCAACTTGTTTAATTGAGCTATTCTTTGAGTCTCCGTTATTTAATTTTTTAAATCGATTTGAATCTTCTCCACCTTCACCTGAATTACTTTTTCCACCGATTCTGTTCATTGCAATTGCTAAGTTTTCGTGGGCTTCTTTACTAATTGAACCATATGACATGGCTCCAGTTTTGAATCTTTTAACGATTTCAGTCCATGGTTCAACCTCTTCTATTGAAATAGGGTCGAATTCTTCAAACTTTAAAAGCCCTCTGATTGTCATTAATTGTTCACTTTGTTTATTGATTTTTTCAGCATAAGCTTTGTAGGTATCATATTTTTCTTCTCTTACAGCCTGTTGAAGTTTAGATATTGTAAAAGGATTTAACATATGTGCTTCACCATCTCTTCTCCATCTGTAGTCACCACCTGTTTTCATACTTGAAATATCTTTTTCACTGTTTAAAGCATAGTCCATTCTACTTGTGATTTCTTTTTCTAAAACGTATAAACCTGCACCTTCAATTCTTGAGGGAGTATTATTAAAATACTTGGATACGAACTTTTTCCTTAATCCCAAAGCTTCAAAAATTTGTGCTCCCCTGTATGAATGTAGTGTTGATATCCCAATTTTATTCATCACTTTAAGTATCCCCTTTGCAATAGCTTTATTGAAATTATTTATCGATTCATCAAGTTTTTGATTGTTTAAAAAACCAAGTTTATGGTGATATTCAATTATTTCATTGACCATATATGGGTTTATTGCGCTGGCTCCATAACTAAAAAGCAAAGAAAAATGATGTGGTTCTCTTGGCTCAGCTGATTCAATAACGATTCCAAATTTTGATCGTTTTTTTCTTTTTATCAAGCTGTGGTGTACATAAGAGCAAACAAGTAAAATTGGTATGGGAGCATATTTTTTTGATGTTTTTCTATCACTAAGAATGATAATATTGTGACCAGTGTCGACTTTCTTTTCAACTTTATCAACAATATTATCAAGAGCTTTCTCAAGACCATTGTGACCCTTACTAATTTCATAATTGGCATTAATTGAACATGCCTTGAAATCTTCATGATCAATATGCTTAATTTTTTCAAGGTCACCATTTGAAATGATTGGATTATTAATTTTGAGTTTTTTTGCGTGGTCGGGAATTAAATCAAATATGTTATAGTCACTTCCTAGAGATAAACTTGTATCAGTAATTATTTCTTCTCTAATTCCATCAAGGGGTGGATTTGTAACCTGAGCAAAAAGTTGTTTGAAGTAATTGTAAATAAGTTGTGGATTTTTTGATAAAACTGCAAGTGGTGTATCGGTTCCCATTGAACCAATAGCCTCTTTGCCATTGTTACACATGGGTAGGATAATGGTTTTAAAATCTTCTTTTGTATACCCAAAAACCTTTAATCTAGTTTCAAAATTTAATTTTTCTTTGACTGTTTTTTTTATTCTGTATGGAACTTTGCTTAGTGGTAAAACATTTGATTTTACCCATTTACTATAGGGGTATTTTTTTACAATTGAGTTTTTAATTTCATCATCTTCAACAATTCTTCCCTCATTCATATTAACTAAAAACATTTTTCCAGGCTCTAGTCTTCCATGCATTTTAATATTATCAGGTTCAATGTCTACAACACCTGTTTCAGATGACATTATTACATATCCGTCGTGAGTAACAGAGTATCTGGACGGTCTCAATCCATTTCTGTCTAGTAGTGCACCAATGTAATCACCATCAGTAAACGGAATTGATGCTGGTCCATCCCAGGGCTCCATTAAACAACTATTAAATTGATAAAATGCTTTTTTAGATGATGACATGGTCTTGTGTTTTTCCCAAGCTTCAGGTACAAGTATCATCATAACTTCAGGTAAACTTCGGCCAGTCATTAACAGTAGCTCTAAAACCATATCCATTGATGCTGAATCTGATTTTCCTGGTAAAATTATTGGAAAAACTTTTTCTAAATCACTCTTATCAATTAAATCAGAATCCATTAACTCTTGCCTAGAAACCATTCTGTTAATATTACCTTTTAGTGTATTAATTTCACCATTATGACACATATATCTGAATGGTTGAGCAAGGTCCCAAGTTGGAAAAGTATTGGTTGAGAATCTCTGATGAACCAAAGCAAGTCGAGTTACTAGCATTGGATTTTTTAAATCAATGTAAAATCTTTCAATATCCTCTGGGACTAAGAGTCCTTTGTAAATTATTGTCTTGTTGTGTAAGCTTGAAAAATAGAAAAAACTTTTTTGAGATAATTTGGATTGATAGATTTTATTTTCTGCAATTTTTCTTGCAATATATAGTTTTAATAAAAAATCTTTTTCCGTCTGATTTGAATCTATTTTTCCAATGAATACTTGTTTTATATTAGGTTGAGATTGTGATGCAATTGCTCCAACAACTTTTGAATTAACAGGAACATCTCTCCATCCTAAAATATTTAAACCTTGTCTTTTGATTTCTTCCTCAAAAATGTCTACACAATAATTGAGTTGATTCTTCTTTGGGGGAAGAAAAACCATTCCTACAGCGTATTCCTTGAACTCAGGAAGTTCAAACTTACATTCTTTTTTGAAAAAATTATTGGGTATTTCTATCAATATTCCAGCTCCATCTCCAGTCCTTCCATCAGAACTAACTGCTCCTCTATGCTCAAGACAAGTTAAGATGTTGAGAGCCTTAGAAATGATGTCATTTGTCTTTTTTCCCTCAAGGCTGCATATGAAACCAGCACCACAATTTTCATGCTCGAATAATGGATTATAAAGACCTTGTTCTTTCAAAACTCAAATTTTATAAGGACTAACTAATTTATGTATTAATTAAACCTAAAGGAACAATTACTAAACAATAATCAATCCAACGTCCAATAAATACTAACTTTTTAAAATATCCTATCAATTTTTATTTTTTTTACATATTTTGGTTTAATTATTGAGAATTTAAAAACAAAAATTAAATGGAAACAGCTATTATAATAATCTTTATTCTGGGATACTTGGGTATTGCCTTTGAACACTCTCTCAAAATAGACAAATTAGTTCCTGCTCTTGTTATGATGGCTCTTATTTGGGCTATTATTTCATTTTTTGGTTTAACTGTGTATGATATAGACCCAGCCACAAAAAGCTTGGTCCCAAATAAGCTAGAAAAGGTCATAAACTATTTTTTGGGCCATACTGCTGAAATTTTAATCTTTTTAATTGGAGCAATGACGATTGTGGAAATTATAGACTTCTTTAATGGTTTTTCAACGATTAAAAATCTTATAAAAACAAAAAGTAAAATAAAAATATTATGGATTATATGTTTTCTTGCTTTCTTTTTATCTGCAATAATTGACAACCTTACTGCAACCATAGTGCTAATAACTATTTTACAGAAGATACTCAAAGACAGAAATCTTAAATTATGGTATGCCGGAATGATTATTGTTGCTGCAAATGCTGGTGGTGCGTGGTCTCCAATAGGCGATATAACAACAACAATGCTTTGGATAGGTAAAAAGGTTACACCCATTGCTCTACTAAAATATTTAATCATTCCATCTCTTGTTTGTATGTTGATACCTACTTATGTTGTTTCTAGATATAAAGTCTTTCAAGGTGAAATTAATCCAATGGTATCAAAAGAATCTGAAAATAAATTTGGTTCTAAAATTTTAATAATAGGTCTTCTGTCAATACTATTTGTACCCTTTTTTAAAGTAGCTACAGGCTTGCCACCCTATATTGGAATGATGTTATCGTTAGCCTTCGTTGCTACAATTGGTGAAATATATAATTATATGTTATTAAAACCGGTAAATACTATACATCACAGTCCTGTACACCACGCGTTAACCAAGATAGAAATGCCAAGTATTTTGTTTTTCTTGGGAATTCTAATGGCTGTGGGTGGTTTAGAAGCTCTTGGGATCGTTTTTGAACTTGGTCAAACTATGGTTGTAACTTTTGAAAATGTTGATTGGTTTCTGTTTAAGGGACTAGATATTGTTGTTTTTATTCTGGGCTTCCTATCTGCAGCCATTGATAATGTTCCTCTCGTTGCAGCTTCAATGGGAATGTTTGGAGAGGCAGTTGACGATCCTCTGTGGCATGGAATAGCTTATGCAGCAGGTACAGGTGGAAGTATGATTATAATCGGATCTGCGGCAGGTGTCGTTGCAATGGGAATGGAAAAAATTGACTTTATCTGGTATCTCAAAAAAATAGCTTTTTTAGCTTTTATTGGTTACATAGCTGGTTTCTTAACTTTTATTTTTCTTAGAGATTTTGTCCTTTAATGAATTATGAAGAGTCCATAGAATGGCTCAACACTATTCCATTATCATTTGACAGGGACAATAAAAATTATGAATTTAAGTTAGATGGAATAAAAGCTTTCCTTTCACACCTAGATAATCCTCAATCAAAATTAAAAATTATTCATATTGGCGGAACCAATGGAAAAGGTTCTACTTGTAGTATAGTTTCATCAATTCTTCAAGAAGCAGGATATAAAGTTGGTGCCTTTACCTCCCCTCATATTAAAGATTTTACTGAAAGAATCAGAATTGGAAAAGATTTTATTTGGAAAGACTTTGTTCTTGAATTCATTAAAAATAACCGATTGAAAATTGAAACATTAGGTCTGACATATTTTGAAATTTCATTTGCAATGGCAGTAGATTATTTTACAATAAAAAAAGTTGATTATGCAATACTTGAGGTTGGTTTGGGTGGTAGATTAGATGCAACAAATGTTGTTGATCCACTTATTTCTGTTATAACCAATATAGGTTATGACCACAAAGAATTTCTTGGAGATACTCTCGAAAAAATTACTATGGAGAAAGCAGGAATAATCAAATACAACAAACCTGTTGTTGTAGGTGAGGAAAAAGAAAAATTACAAGATTTATTAAAGACTCAAGCAAATAAAAAATCTGCCTCAATATACTTCTCAAGAATATGTAAAGAATACAAAAGTGACATGAGTGGACCCTTCATTCAAAAGAATATTTCACTTGCTTTAAAAGTTTTAGATATACTAAATCTTGGTATTGAAAAAAATGATGTTCTTAACGGAATTTTGAATATTAAGGAAAATACAAAGATTTATGGTAGATGGGAATTGATTAGAAAAAAACCCAAAATTATATTTGATGTGGGACATAATATTTCAGCACTAAAAATATCATTGACAGAATTAAAAAATTCTTCTAAAATTGTATTCGGAACTTTGGAAAAGAAAGATCAAATTGACATTGTAAAGATTCTACCAACTCATTTGAGATATTATTTTTGCCCTGTTAAATCTGAAAGATCTATGTCAATAGATAAAATTGAAAATCAGGCAATTCAAATGGGCCTAAAATATTCCTTGTATGAAAATATTAATGATGCCTTAAATACTGCAATTGAAGATTCTGCTGTAGATGAAACTATACTTGTTACAGGGTCTACTTTTCTTTTTTCTGACTTATATTAGTATATATAATTATACTATATTTGGCCTTCTTAAGGGCGCTTAGCTCAGTTGGTTCAGAGCACTTGGTTTACACCCAAGGGGTCGGGGGTTCGAATCCCTCAGCGCCCACATTTTATAATCCTTTGGTGAAGTAAAAAGCTTATTTATAAGTAAATAGTAATCAGAGGATTTTTTCGTAAAAAATAATTTTAATTTGAATATAAAAATTGTGTTTCAATTGGAACTCCGTAGAGTGATTCTAATTCCTTTATATTATCCTTATAAACTTCAGTTTTTGGTGGAACACTGAAATTTTGCCAAAAAAACTTATTGTAAGGCACTGTGTATAACGACATATCTTTTTGTTCCATGTCTAAAAAACTATCAAATTTTGACTTTTCTTCAATCAGTTTCGTTACAAACAGCTCATGTCTAAAAGATACCGGGTAAAATTCTTTTACTTTTTGACCTGAACTAATCATCGTCTTCTTAACATTTTCCGGTAGCCTTCGAGCCCCAACCCATTCTCTTGTCATATAACTCAAATATAATTTACCAGAAATATTTTTTTTGTAAATCCACATGCTATTAGCGTACCTACCTATGTCTGGATCTCTTTCATATTCAAGTCTATAAATTTTATATGATTCATATCCAATGTATAAAGTTATTTTAGCTTCTTCTTTATCAATACCTTCAAAGATTAAAACATCCTCTCCATCATATGATGAATTACCAGTTTTTTTCCAATTATAACTTTTAGTTCTTATACCTTTTCTTAATGGATTACTCCATTCTGTATACCTAAGAGGATGGAATTGGGATTGATTTTTTACAAATCTATAATCTGATGATTTTCTAATATTTTCAACACTTGCTTTTACAATATTTGAATTAGGTCCTTGATCAATTGCTTTAATGAAATGCTCTAAAAAAAAACGACATTTATCTTCCTCCACATCCCATCTTCTGTATAAAATATTCAATTGATGAGATTTACTAATTGTGTTTACTTTCAAAAATTTAATTGCTTGATTTACATAATTTATTGGGGCTTTAACAACCACTTCATCAAGAGCAGTTAGTTTTTCTTTCAAAATTATTTTCTTGTCTTCAAGATTGATAAATTCTCTAACATTGATTTTAAGAGTTTCGAAACCTATGGATGAAATCTCAAGTTCATCTTCCAGTTCATTAACAGTTACTAAAAATGAAAATGTACCTTCCATAGTTGACGTGGTACCAATATTTTTTTTCAGAATACCAACTGCAGCAAAAGGAACTTCATAATCAAACTCATCAACAACTGATCCCTCGATAATAATATTTTGAGTATGTAAGATGTTACTTAAAAAAAGTAAAGTAATTAAAATATATGAGTTAATTTTAAAAATCATTCAATTAAATATAAGAATAATGTTTTTTGAAAATAAAATTAATTTTTCTATAAAATATAAACATATTACTATTTATATAATGGCTGTTCTTTACATTAATATTGGTATTAATCATTTCGTAAATCCAGATTTTTTTTTGGTAATTGTTCCAGATTACTTACCATGTCAATCAGCCTTAGTATATATTTCTGGATTGTTTGAAATTATTTTAGGTCTTTTACTAGTCTTAAAAAAAACAAGAAAAATTGCGGGAATAGGATTGATTTTTCTTTTGATTTTAGTTTTCCCAGCCAATATATTTCTTTTTCAATCAATTGAAGCTCAATCTGTTTATGAAATATCTCAAAATAAAGCACTTGTTAGAATGTTTTTTCAACCTCCTCTAATATTGATTGCATTTTGGCACTCAATTTCAAAAGAACATAAATATTTTGATATTTTTTGTGGAATTATTTTTATACCTACAATTTTATATTTTGTTAGTCTTTCATTATAAAATCGTTATATTAAAATTATGACTTTAAATAAGTTTAAATATTGTCTTTTTATTTTATCATTTTATTTTGCACCAGCTCAGGTCAATGATGTTTTCATTGATTCATTAATTAAAAATGAGGATGTTAAATTTTTTCAAAATCTTGAATATGGAGATGGTAAGAGAAATAAACTCGATCTTTTAATTCCAAAATCAAAAACAAAAACACCGCTTGTCATTTTTTTACATGGAGGGGGCTATAAGGGTGGAAATAAAGAAAGCTCGTATAAAAAAAATAATATAGCAAGAGTTAAACGTATTTTGGGAAATAAAATTGCATTTGCGTCAATTAATTATAGCTACTTAAATAATAATGATGGCTTATTGTCATCATTGAATGATGCAAAGTTGGCTTTACAGTTTTTAAAGTACAATCACTCAAATTATAACTTAAATAGAGATAAAGTTATTATTTGGGGAGTTTCATCAGGTGCAAATTCTGTTCTGTGGTTGGGTCTTTCTGATGATATGGCAGAAAATGACAGTGAAAATAGAGTGTTAAGAGAATCAACTAGAGTTAGAGGAATAATTGCTATAAATGGTGCACATTCATTTAATAGTGAAAATTGGAAAAAAATGATAAATATGCCAGATAATATGTTTGACTTTATGATCAAAAGATTTTTAAAATATCCAGGTATTGATGTAGACAAGTGGTTAGTTAATTATAAACTAGAAAAATATCAGCAGTCCATTGATTATTTTAATTTTATGGATTCATCTGATCCTGCATTATTTATTGGTAATTATGGAGATATAGCACCCAAAACAATCTCAAGTTTTAACCATCATCCGTTGCATGCTAAGTATTTGAAGCAAAGAGCGGACTCTTTATCAATTGTAAACTATGTTTTTGCTCCCGAGCTAGGAATTAAAAGTAAAGAGGTTAATGATATTGTCAATTTTATACTTAATCAAGTTTCTGATTAATAAGTAATTAAAAAAAAATTCAGATATTTGTATGATGGTTGTGAGCTGTAATAACGGGACCTTATCTACTTTTGTTCCTAGTGCTGAAAATCCCTGGGATATTTCAAAAATTTTGCTTGTCAATAGACGACTAGGATTTGGAATAAAGCACATGGATATAAAATCTAAATTATCTTTAACACCATCAGAACTTATAGATCAGTTAATTAATAATGCCAAAAATTTACCATTAACACCAGATCCAGGTTGGGCAAATTGGACTAATACGGATTTTAGAAATGCTGGTGGAAACAGAGGTCCTTTCTTTAGAAATCACCAAAGAATTATGTTTGATGATTTTTTAAAAAATGATATGCGTGATCGACTTACATTATTTTGGAGTAATCATTTTGTTACCGAGTATTACATGTATAATAATCCTGCATATACTTTTAAATATTATAATAATTTACAAGCTAATGTTTTTGGTAATTTTAAAAATTTTGTTTCCGTAATCGGTCTTGATGATGCAATGCTGATGTATTTGAATGGTTATGAAAATAGAAATAATGCTCCCAATGAAAATTATGCTAGAGAGCTTTATGAATTATTTACATTAGGTGAGGGTAATGGTTATACTCAAGATGATATCACGGAGACTGCTAGGGCTTTAACTGGTTACAATAACAGACAGGACGGTGGGCCGATATATTTTAATCCAAATAGATTCGATGATGGAGAAAAAACTATTTTTGGAAGAACTGGAAATTGGAACTATGATGATGTAATTAATATTTTGTTTGAGGAAAAAAGTGATTTAATTTCAGAATTTATTGTCAAAAAAATATACAAACATTTTGTTAGCCCCGATGTTAATAATGATATAATAAATGAGCTTTCAACTTATTTCAAAGACAATAATTTTGAATTAGAGCCGCTTTACAGAAAACTATTTAAAAGTGAACACTTTTTTAACTCTTTTGCAAGTAATGTTTTAATAAAAAGCCCCGTTGATTTAATGGTTCAAATTGAAAAGGAGTTTGATTTTGAAAAGCCTGATAACTTTAATGATAATTTATTTAATTATTTAAGATCTAGATGCAGTGATATGGGTCAAGAAATTCTTAATCCAGTCGATGTTGCTGGTTGGCAGGAAAACCATGATTGGATTTCAACCGGGACACTTCCCATGAGATGGGAGTTTTCCGATTATTTACTATCAAGATACTGGATTAAAAACAAAGAGCAGTTCAGAAATTATGCAATAAGTATAGTTGGAATTGATGAAACTAATCCGACTGAAATAGTAAAAAAAATTAATGAGTATATGTTTTGCAGTTATGAAATAATGGATGACGAGTTAAATGATGCTTTAGCTGCTTTTAAAGGAGATGTTCCTGATGATTACTTTAATGGTGGAGGTTGGACTTTAAATGAAAGTTATGCACCCAACCAAGTTTATGCATTGATATTATTTTTTATCAAACTTCCTGAATATCAACTAAAATGAGTAAAAAAAACTATTTAGATTCAAAAAAGCATAGGGAAGAGCATTCCAGATGGGACAGAAGAGGTTTTCTTAAAGTATTGGGAATTGCAGGTGCAGGTTCAATTTCTCTAGGAAATACTAGCATTTCAGTTCTTAACTCTAATTTTTTGACTAATGCGTTATCTGACTCATTATCTGACAGAGTTTTAGTTTTAATTAGACTAAAGGGAGGTAATGATGGCTTAAATACGATCATCCCAGTTTATGATTATGATACATATGTTTCGAAAAGACCATCAATACATATCCCTAAAAATAATTTAATCAGATTAAGTGATGATTTTTCAATGCCTGATCATATGGGTAATTTATCTAGTTTTTGGGAAAATGGTAAAATGAGAGTGGTTAATGGTGTTGGTTATGAGGGGCAAAATTTATCACATTTTACTTCTTCTGATTATTGGGCAACCGGATCAACTAATAAAAGTGATATGGTATCTTCTGGCTGGCTTGGTAGGTATTATGACGAAAAATATTTTGATTACACAACAAATCCACCTGAAAAACCAGTTGCTGTCCAAATTGGAAGTAATGCAAATCTGATTTTTAATGGTGCTTCTAGAAATTATGCCTTCGCAGTTGCTAATGAATCTCGGTTAGAAAGGGTTGCTGAGAGAGGTGAATTTTATTCAACTCAAAATCTTCCTGATTGTACACATGGTGACCAATTGGAGTTTTTAAGAAGAGTTAGTAATACTACTTACGATTATGCAAAGGTCATTAATGAAGCATTCAAATCTTCAACAGATTATAACGAGTACGAAACTGAAGAAGGCTTAGATAAACAACTTAGGCTTGTTGCTAAATTAATCAAAGGTGGTTTAGGTTCAAAAATCTATATGGTTTCAATTGGCGGTTTTGACACTCATGGAAATCAAGCCTTAACTCATCAATATCTATTATCCAGTTTATCATCCGCTGTGAAATCATTCTATGATGATTTAGCTGAAGATGGTTATGACTCAAAAGTATTATCAATGACTTTCTCTGAATTTGGAAGAAGAGTTGGTGAAAATGGTTCTGAAGGTACAGATCATGGATCAGCTGCCCCAGTAATGCTCTTTGGTTCTCCGTTAAAGGGAAGCGGTTTTATTGGTAGCCACCCCAGCTTATCAAATCTAAACAGAAGAGGAAATATGTATAATACTGTTGATTTTAGATCAATATACCAAACTGTGTTAACTGATTGGTTGTGTGGTGATTCAAATTTTATCAATGCAGCAATGCTTGGGAATGAGTATGATTTATTAGGTCTAGGATTTGGATGTCAGGATACAGATGTTGTTGATTATAATAACTTATTGAATTATCATGCTCCCATATATGCAAATTATGATCAAAGAGTTAGCCTAAACTTAAGAATTCAACAAACTCATAAAGTAAATATTAAGACTTTTGATATATTAGGAAGGCATGTTAATACCATTTATAGTGGAGACTTAATAAGGGGTGAACATGAGTTTTCTATAAGTCATGATAAAAATGGTAAGTTGTCAGCAGGACAATATTTCTACAGAATAAATTTGGTAGGTGGACCTACGCTTAGCAAAGCGTTTGTGGTTAGATAGAACTAAAAATCTTTTCCATTTTTTTCTCTTCATCTTCAGCTAAATCTTTGTCAACTAAAATTCTTCCGCTGTACTCGTCAGTGATAAATTTTTTCCTTGATGCTATATCAAGTTGAACTTGAGGAGGAATCACGAAGAATGAACCAGCAGATGCTCCCCTTTCAACAGGGACAATTGCAAGCCCATTTTTAACACTTGAGCGAATTTTTTTATAGGAAACAAGTAAGATATCATCAATTTTTTTTTCAAATTCTTCAGATTTCTTAATTAATGAACTTTCTTCTTTTTCAGTTTCTTTCATTATGGTGTTTAGTTCCTCTTTTTTGTGATCTAAATGAGTTTTTCTTTCATCTTTAAGATTTGATGTTTCATCTAATTTTTCTTTTTTTTCTTCAATTTCAGACTTAAAGGCATTGATCTGTTTTTCACTGTATTGAATTTCTAATTCTTGATATTCGATTTCTTTACTAAGAGACTCAAAAGCTCTGTTATTTCTAACATTTTTTTGTTGGTCATTGTATTTACTAATCATTCCTTTAGCTTCTTCGATTTTATTTTGTTTTTCTTTAATGCTATTTTCAATCTCAGTCAATTCTTCATTTATTTTATTCATTCGGAAGTCTAAACCTTCTACCTCATCTTCTAAATCTTCTACTTCTAATGGAAGTTCCCCTCTTACACTTTTGATTTTATCTATACGTGAATCAATTAATTGCAAATCATACATTGCTCTTAATTTCTCTTCGACTGAATACTCAACTTTTTTAGCCATATTAAAAATAATTTACAGGATTTGTTTTACTTTTTGCAATAATGCACGCAAACTTAGGAATTTTTTTGTTAAGATAATTTAAAATAGTCTCTTTTATGTGCCTTTCACTTTCATAGTGTCCAATATCAATTATTAATATTTTTTTGTTAGGCTTAAAAAAATCGTGGTATTTAAAGTCGGCGGAAATAAAACAATCAGCTTTTTTTAGAATTGCATAATCAATTGCAAAACTCCCAGAACCAGAAAGCATGGCTATTTTTTTTATTTTTTTATTTATTAATTTAGAGTGTCTTAAATATTTTAAATTTAATTTCTCCTTTAAAAATTCCAAAAAATCGTAATCATTCATTGAACGATTCATAATGCCAATAGTGCCTATTCCTTTTAACTTATTATTTTCATTATTAATTAGTATTGATTGATTTTTTATATTTAGAATTTTACCAAGTTGATAACTAGTTCCTAATGAATTGTTATCCAAGTTAGTATGAATGCAATAAACATTTATGTTATCATTTAAACACCTGATTATGTATTTGTTTATTCTATCATCCATATCGTTAGTTTTTGGATCTACTATGAATAAGGGATGAAAACTAATAATTAAATTTGCTTCTACTGAAATACATTCATCAATTATATCATCAGTTATATCTAATGTAATTACTGCTTTTGTAATTTCTGATTGTAATTCACCAACTAAAAGTCCAACATTATCAAATTCTTCAGCATCACAAGGTGGGCACCAATCATCTAATGTTTTTATGATTTTTGAAAGTAACATCAAATTTTTTATCAAATATAAAATTTATATTTTCGCCTGTAGATGTTACTTAGAAAAATACTTTTCCCAGTCGCCATATTAAATTTTCTATTTCAACTAACCAGAAGTTTTTTATATTCTACTAATTTCCTGAAGGTTTATGAATCTAAAATAAATACAGTTTGTATCGGAAATTTGTCACTGGGTGGCACTGGTAAAACACCATTAGTAAAATTTTTAATTGAGAGGTTTCCTAAAAAAATAAATATCTCAGTATTAAGCAGAGGTTATAAAAGAAAAACTAAAGGTTTTGTGGAGGTTTTGGCTGACTCTGATATTAATGATGTTGGAGATGAAAATTTTATGATAAAACAAACCTTTAAAAATGTTAATGTTTTTGCTTGCGAGGATCGGTTATTTGCAATAAATAGAATTTCAAAAAATTTTAACAATGATGATGTTTTAATACTTGATGATGCCATGCAACATAGAAAAATAAAGTGTAAGCTTAACATACTTTTAACAAAGTTTGATGAACCATTTTATAATGATTTTATTTTTCCTTTTGGCAATTTAAGAGAACCAAGAAATGGTTTTAAAAGAGCAAACCTTATTATCATAACCAAATGCCCCAATAATTTAACATCATTCCAAAAAGAAAAGATTATAAAAAAAATTAAACCTTTAAATCATCAAAGAATTTTTTTTAGTAAAATTATTTATGAGGATATTTTAAATGGAAAAAAAAATATTCATATTTCAGATTTAGATTCTGATTTTACGTTAATAACCGGTATTGCGGACAGTAGACCACTAACAAGATATTTAAAATTAAAAAAATTAAAATTCAATCATTTATCATATAATGATCATTATAATTATAATCAAAATGATATTAAACAAATTTTAAAATATAGTGGAAATAAAAAAATATTAACAACAAAGAAAGACTACTTCAAAATTATGACGATTTATGATTTTAATAACTTGTTTTATATAGATATTAAAATAGATTTTTTTGGGGAATCAAATGATTTAGTTAACCAAATCTCCAATAAATTAAATCTCAATTGATGTGTTTTTTTGCTTTGTAAGATGACCTTACAAGTGGACCACTTTCTACATGGATAAAACCTAGATCTTTTGCAAAATCTTTGTAAAAGCTAAATTTTGTTGGTTCAATAAATTCTTTGACGGGTAAATGCCTTTTACTGGGCTGTAAATATTGTCCAATAGTTACTACATCCACTTTAGCTTTGCGCAGATCACGTAGCGTTTCCATAACTTCAAATTCTTTTTCGCCTAATCCAAGCATTATTCCAGATTTAGTTCTTTTTGCGCCATTATCTTTTAGATATTTAAGAACATCCATACTTCTATCATATTTAGCTTGAATTCTAACTTCACGAGTTAGTCTTCTAACTGTTTCAATATTGTGAGAAATAACTTCAGGATTTGCTTCAATAATTCTATCGATATGTCTTTTCTCACCTTGAAAGTCTGGAATTAAGGTTTCTATGGTTGTCCCAGGGTTGAGTCTCCTAACACTTTTAACTGTCTCAGCCCATATTATTGAACCTTGATCATGTAAATCATCGCGATCAACAGATGTAATTACAGCATGTTTAATTTTCATAACAGAAATGGATTTGGCAACTTTTTCAGGCTCCTCCCAGTCAACTGCTTCAGGTTTTCCAGTTTTAACCCCACAAAACCCACACGACCTTGTACAAATGTTGCCTAAAATCATAAATGTTGCGGTACCCTCTCCCCAGCATTCACCCATATTAGGACAGCTTCCAGATGAGCAAATGGTATTTAATTTATACTTATCAACCAAACTCCTAATTTCAGAGTATTTTTTACCTGTGGGTAATTTTACTCTTATCCAATCAGGTTTTTTTTTGAATTCCGATCTCTGTTTTGAAATGATTTTATTCGTTTTCTTTAAATCAATACGATTCCAACTTTCTTTTACTTTATTGTCTAAAACTTTTGTACTCAATCTACTTTAATTTAAGAGTTTACAAATATATGACTATATAATCAAATTTTATACTAAAGTTATATACCAAATTGAAAAGATTGTTAAAAAAATTATACTGGAAAATGAATATAGTTTCATTGATTTCGAAAGCTTATACTTCTCCGGCATAAATTTACTATTTACAAGAGAATAATTCATAATTGCATATACAGGTGCAGTTACAAACGACAGAATAGTTGCTATTTTAATTAAGTTTCCCATTTCTGATTCAAAAAATATAAAAATTACCATTGTTATTGTTGATACAATCAAAATCCATTTATTGTATCCACTAAATTTATTAAAGCTCAATAATTTTAGTGTTTGACTCATGGCTCTCGGTGACGCATCTAAACAGGTAATTGTAGTGCTCAACATTGTTGTGAATGCGGCAACTGAAATAAAAACTTTAACATTATCTCCTAAGTTAATTGTATATAATTGAATCAATTGATTAGCAAACTCAGATCCATTATTTGAAAATGTTTGTCCAGACCCAAACATAACAAAAGCACCAAGTGAAATAAAGCAAAAACCAATTATTACAGTAGTAATATATCCAACATTAAAATCAAATAATGCTGATTTATAATCTATTCTATTATTCAATTTTACTTTTTCTTTGGTCCAGATGGATTGCCAAATTGAAATATCCAAGGGAGCAGGCATCCAGCCCATGAAAGCAGCTAGAAAAACTATCCCTGAAATTTCGACAGGAAATATTTGATTGAGTGTTATTTCTCCAAGATTATTATTACCTGCAAACACTACAGCAAGTAATGTCGATAAAGCTAAAATTACAATAACTATTTTTATAAAATTATCAAGTAATTTATATTTTCCTACTGTAAGAATTACAATGCAAAGAATTAGAATGAATGATGACATTAGGGTTATGTTTTTTGTAAAACCAAAGAGTTCAACTGCTAACCCTGCAGTTACTATTGTTACTGCTGCTTGAATTGTAAAAATTGTTACAATTGATAGCATTAAATAGATGTATAGTACGTAGTTACCAATTTTTTTATAACCTTGTAACAAGGTTTCACCTGTTGAAATAGCGTATCTAGTCCCAAACAAAAAAAAGGGATATTTAAAAAAATTACATAAAAGTAATGCCCAAACTAATCCAAAACCAAATTCTGCACCTGCCTTAGTTGATTGAACAAGATGGGAAACTCCAATTGCCGCTCCTGCAAATAATAAACCAGGCCCCAGTTTCTTAACTTTATCAATCATTATTTTTGATTTTTTCTATCAAAAGTTTTTTTGCTCTAAAAATTTTAATCTTTATTGTATTGATTGGTTGGTCAAGCTTTTCAGATATTTCCTTAATTGATAGATCATCAAAATACCTATATTTTAAGACTTCTTTATAATTAGGTTTTAATTGATTTATTTTTTCTTTTAACTCATCATAGCTCTCTTTTTCAATAAAATCTTCCTCAGGACTTCTAGATAAATTATGTTTTTCAATATTTTCATAATCATTGATTATTGTTTTCTTTTTTCTTAATTGGTCAGCGTAAGTATTTTTTGCAATTGAAATCAACCATGTTTTAAATAAAAACTTTTTGTCATAAAGTTTTATTTTTTGAAATGCCTTTGAAAATGTTTGAATTGTAACTTCCTCTGAAACGTACTCGTTTGAGGTTTTTTTTAGTATGTAATTATAAACGTAATCCCAGTTTTCATTTAACAACTTATTAAAAGGAGTTTTCTTTTCATCAAAATTTGAATTCATTTATATTAATTCAAATTTAAATTTGATTTCTTACACTCATTTTCCTCAGGTAGTTTTCCACACAATCCGCAAGGTTTACCTTCTTTATTCAAAAATGGATTATTTGATGCACATGTTCCTGAAAACTTACCATCTTTTTTAAAAATTATTTTGATTGAAATTCCTGCGAAAGCAACAGAAAGTAGGACAATAGATATAAAAAATAATTCCATGAATTAAATGATGTTAACTTCTTCCTCAAGCAATATATCAAATTTTTCTAATACTGTAGATTTTATTTTTTGTGAAAATGAATAGATTTCTTTACCCGTAGCATTACCAAGATTTGTAATTACCAGTGCTTGATTCTTATATACACCAACATTTTTTTCTTTGATCTTTTTAAAACCACAATTTTCAATAAGCCATGCTGCTGATAATTTATATTTAGATCTATTTTCTTTATAAAAAACTAGTCCTGAAAATCTTTCCTTAAGTCTGGTCAAAGTATCTTGAGAAACAATAGGGTTTTTGAAAAAACTACCTGAATTACCTATTAATGATGGGTCTGGTAATTTATATTTCCTAATATCACTTACTATTTCTCCAATGTCCTTGATCGTTGGATTTTTTATTTTTTTATTTTTTATAACATCGTCTAAACTCTTATAAGCTCTATGAATCTTATGTTTATTTTTTGATAATTTGAGTACAACTTCGGTTATAATAAATTTATTTTTTAATGATTTTTTAAAAATTGATGAGCGGTAAGAAAATTCACATTCAATCGATTTAAATTTCTTTTTTTCTAAGTTCTCAATAAGAAAACCTGAACAAGAAATTAGAACATCTTTAATCTCCACACCATATGCCCCTATGTTTTGAATGGGAGCTGCTCCTACAAAACCAGGTATAGAAATCAAATTTTCAACTCCACCAAGGTTTTTTGAGATTGCCCACCTAACAAATTCATCCCAAACTTCTCCAGCTCCAATTGATATATGAACTGAATTATTGCTTTCGTAAATAATTTTTATTCCCTTAATTTTAATATTAATTATTGGTTTTTCAATATCATCGGTAAATAAAATATTTGTACCTCCACCAAGAATGATTATTTTTTTTTCTTTTAATAAATTGAGAACTTTTAACGCCTGATCTTCAGACTTTATATTGTAAAACTCTTTTGAAATCACATCAACCCCAAAAGAATTGTGTGACTTTAAAGAAATATTTTTTTTCAAAAAATTATTATTAGAATTTTAGATCAACTAATTAACTTCTTCTTCTTCTTCTTCTTCTTCTTCTTCAAGGACTTCACCCATTATCCTCAAAATTACAGTTGGAGTTTTTGCATTTGAATTGACAGTGACTGCTTTACGAAAAATACCAACTCTCTTAGTATCGTAATTCACCTCAATTTGACCCTCTGCACCAGGTTCAATTGGTTTTTCTGGTTTTTTGGGAATGGTGCATCCACATGATGATGAAATTCTTGTGAAGACTAAAGGTACATCTCCAATGTTTTTAAATTTGAAAACTCTTGTTCCGTCAGATTCAAAATCTATTTGTCCATAATCTATAGAATTTGTTTCAAATTCAATTTCAGCTTGTTTTTCCTGAGCTAAAATAATGACAGAAAAAAAGCAGATAAGTATTGTTATTAACGTGGATTTATTTTTCATACGGTTTTAATTTATACAAATTTAACCCTTTTGCAAAAAAATCACTATACTTTTAATAATTCTACGTAGTTAGTTACTTTTGTCTAAAATATTCAAATGGGAATAGCAAAAATTTATGATCCATTAATAATTGAAGATAAATGGTTAGTAAAATGGGAAAAAGAAGGTTTTTTTAAATCTGATCCAAATGAAAAAACACCCTATACTATTCTCATTCCACCGCCCAACGTTACAGGTATTTTACACATGGGGCATATGTTGAATAACTCAATCCAAGATATTTTAATTAGAAAAGCTAGATTAAGTGG
Organism: Cryomorphaceae bacterium; assembly: GCA_003331875.1. Taxonomy (GTDB): domain Bacteria; phylum Bacteroidota; class Bacteroidia; order Flavobacteriales; family Flavobacteriaceae; genus Eutrophosalina. The sequence goes on from QOQA01000015.1 coordinate 33,481, forward strand.
ATACAATGCATGCTGGGTTCCAGGAACCGATCACGCATCCATAGCAACTGAAGCTAAAGTCGTAAATAAGCTAAAAGAAATTGGCATAAAAAAACATGAACTGAATAGAGATGAGTTTTTACAGCATGCGTGGGATTGGACTAATAAACACGGAGGAATCATTTTAAATCAACTTAAAAAAATAGGTTGTTCATGCGATTGGTCAAAAACAAAATTTACACTTGACCAGGACATGTATGAATCTGTCCAGAGTATGTTTATGAAACTTCATAAGGATGGATATTTATATCGAGATAAAAAAATTGTTAATTGGGATCCGGAAGCAAAAACTACTCTATCAAACGAAGAAGTTATTTATAAAGAAAAATCAGCTAAACTTTTTTACCTAAAATATAAAATAGAAAGTTCCGAAGAATTTATTTCTGTTGCTACAACTAGACCTGAAACAATTTTCGGTGATACAGCTGTTGCAGTAAATCCAGCTGACAAAAGGTATAAAAAACTTATTGGTAAAAAATTGGTAGTGCCCATAGTTAACAGAGCTGTGCCAATTGTTGGAGACAATAGTGTTGAGTCAGAATTTGGAACGGGGTGTCTTAAAGTAACTCCAGCTCACAGTGAAAAAGATTTTGAAATAGGTTTAAGAAATAATTTAGATATTATTGACATATTCAATGATGATGCTACTCTCAATGACCATGGATTGCATTATAAAACATTAGATAGATTTTCTGTTAGAAAAAAAATAACTAATGAGCTTGAAGAAAAAGGGTTATTGGACAGGGTAGAGGATTACACTCACAATATTGCGTTATCTGAAAGGACCAGCTGTGTAGTTGAGCCCAAGCTATCTACCCAATGGTTTGTCAAGATGAAAGAGTTATCTAAACCTGCATTGGAGTTAGTTTTAAATGGAGATATTCAATTCTATCCAAAGAAATACGTAAAAACCTATAAAAATTGGTTAGAGAATATTAGGGATTGGAATATTTCACGACAATTATATTGGGGGCACAGAATACCAGTATTTTATTTAAAAAAAGACAGATCAAAATATGTTGTTTGTTTATCAAATCCTGAAGCTATAAAGCTTTTTGAAGAAAAATACTATATCAAGAACCTGAAGTCAGATGAAATTTTTCAAGATGAAGATGTTCTAGATACTTGGTTTTCTTCTTGGTTATGGCCAATTAGTGTTTTTGATGGAATAAGAAACCCTAATAATGCTGATATAAATTATTATTATCCTACATCTGATCTCGTTACGGGTCCGGACATTATATTTTTTTGGGTTGCGAGAATGATTATTAGTGGAAATTATTTACGTAAAGACATACCTTTTAGAAATGTTTATTTCACCGGTCTTGTTAGAGATAAAAAAGGTAAAAAAATGTCAAAACAGTTAGGAAATTCACCTGATCCTGAAATTCTTATAAAAAAATATGGTGCTGATGCAGTCAGAGTTGGTTTATTATTTTGCGCCCCTGCAGGTAATGATTTGCTATTTGACGAAACTTTATGTAACCAGGGAAAGAACTTCTCAAACAAAATATGGAATGCCTACAGACTAGTTGATGGATTAAAAGTTGATGATAGTCAACAAAATCAATCCCATAATGAATTTGCTGTTAAATGGTTTGATGAAAACTTAAAAAAGAAAGTTATTTCAATTAATGAGTCATTTAAAAATTTTAGAATTTCAGAGGCTTTAATGACACTATACAAACTTTTTTGGGACGACTTTTGTTCAATTTATTTAGAAATTATAAAGCCAGAATATGGAAAAAATATTTCAAAAGATTTAAAACATTCAACCCTTATTTTTTTAGAGAAACTACTGACTTTATTACACCCATTTATGCCTTTCATTAGTTCAGAAATTTCTGATCAAATACTATCAAATAATTTCAATATTTCAAAATCAAATTGGCCAAAATCTGAAAAAATTGATAATGCCATTGTACAAGACTTTAACTATTCAATTGAAATTGTTTCTAAAATCAGACACCTAAAAAAAGAAAATAATATTTCTTTCAAAGATGATTTAAAAATCTACCATGAAAATGATTTAAAGAAAGATCAAATAAGTGTCATATACAAACTCACCAATTGTAGTTTGGTTAGAGAAAAACTCAAAAACATAGATTCAAAAACTTCTTTTATAGCTGGTAAGTTCAGTTACGTAGTTGATAAAAAAAATAAAATCTTTAATGAATTAGATACAGATAAACTAAAAGAAGAACTAAACTATAATTTAGGTTTTAAAACTATTCTTGAAAAAAAATTATCCAATGAAAATTTTATTTCAAATGCTCCAAAAGAAGTTATTGATAATGAAAGAAAAAAACTTGATGACGTAAATTCAAAAATTAAAATTTTGGAAGAAGGAATCAAAAATAAAACCAGTTAAGATTCAACAATAACATCCTCTCCACCCTTTAAATGTTGGTTTAATTTAACCTTAATCTTTTTATCTAGGGGCACAAAAATATCTACCCTCGACCCGAACTTAATAAATCCAGCGTCTGTGCCTTGAATTACATTTTGACCAACTTTAGCATAATTAATTATTCTTCTAGCAATAGCACCAGCAATTTGTCTGTATAAAATTTCACCAAAAACCTTATTTTCAACAACTATTGTTGTTCTCTCATTTTTTTCAGATGATTTTGGATGCCACGCCACTAAGTATTCACCGGGGTGATATTTACTATAGTTAATCACACCACTTGTTGGATATCTTGTTACATGAACATTCAGTGGAGACATAAAAATAGAAATTATAATCCTTTCATCCTTAAAATATTCCTTTTCATATACCTTTTGAATATTTACAACTTTACCATCAACAGGTGAGATTATATGATTTTCATTAAGTTTTGTTTTTCTCTTCGGGTTTCTAAAAAACTGTAAAATAAGTATCAAAAAAGTTAGTGATACTATTTGTAAAAATATTTTTAAAAAACCGTCATCTAAAAAATTTTCTAACAATAATATATCTCCAATTACAGCAGTTAAAAAAACTACAATTATTGTATTACCCTCCTTATGAAACATTTTCAAAAATTATTATAATAATATAAAAAAATGGAAATGAAAAAAGTATACTATCTAATCGATCGAATAAACCACCGTGACCCTTAATCCAATTTCCAAAATCCTTTACATTCAATTGTCTTTTTATTTTGGATTGAATTAAATCTCCCATGATTGCAAAAAAACATATCATTAATGATGAAGCTATCGATACTAAAGTTTCAATTTCAAAGACTTGACTTAAATAAAACCCAAATACAAGTGTAAAAATAACTGATCCATAGACACCTTCAATTGTTTTTTTGGGTGAAACAGACTCATATAATTTCTTTTTCCCAAATTTTAGTCCAATAAAATATCCTGCGGAATCTACTCCCCATATTAGTACTAAGTAGGTAATCATATAAATCCGAAATTTTTCAAAATCAATATTAAGTAAAGGGGAGGAAACCAATAAAATAAGAGAAACTGTTACCAAAAACATTGGCCAAGCCTTGTTGGTGTAGGAGCCGTAAATTTTTTTTTTTGAAATTAGAAACAATAAAAGAATGGGATATAAAATTAAATAAACGATTATAAATATGTAATAAATTACATCAGCTTCCTCAATATTAGGGAAATTCAATGCCGGACCAATTAGTGGTAGTAAACCAAACAGAGTAACCATGAATATTGGAAAAAATTCAGTACTCACAAATAAACTGTAATCTTGATTCCATCTTTTTAGAAAATCTAAGTATTCAGGATCTTTTCTCAAGACTTTTCCATACTCGAACAAAACTATCAATGCAGATGTATACATAACAATCATAAAGCTATATGGATGAATTAATGCAGATAACATAATGAGAACATAAAAAATAGATGATATAGATCTTAATTTTAAGTCTTTCATTATAAATTCTCTAAAAGAATTAGATATAGATTTTTTGCACTACTTCCATATGTAAGAAAGTTTAAGTCTTGATCCTCTCCTCTTTTGAAGTTTTTGATTGATGTGATATTGGATGGTAAGTTGTTAGAATATTTATGCCTTATCCCTTCCAAACCTTTGCTTACAGTTTGAGACAATTGACTTGTTTTAGCAAGTACAATTATATTATTGGGTAAATCTTTGATTTTATGTGATTCTACTTGATTTGCACTGACTAAAATACTACCATCCTTCGCAACAAGAAATTCACAATCAGTAATGAATATTACTGAGTTTAAGTTTGCCTTGTTTATTTCATATTTGAAATCTAAAATATACTGATGTATAATATCTTCATTAAAGCACAATATAGTTGAACTTGACCAGTTATTCTCTTCAATTATCTTTGAAAAGAACTCAGTTGATTCATCTTGATTAGAGGCATAAAGGAATTTACCGCCATTATTGCTAAAATTTACCGTGAACTTATTTTCAACAATTTCATCTTTTTTAGGTAGATACTTATATTCTTCCTCGTTGTTATCATCATTTTTTGATGGTTTTTTATTGAAAAGTGAGGAAAAGAAATTTTTCAAAAAAATGATTTAGCATAAAGATAAATTTATCGAGTTAAAAAATCAATAAAAAGAGATGAGTTTATTTTTTAACTGCAATTTCTTTAAAAGGTCTTTCACCAAATATCCTAATTAAATCTTCCTTAAAAATTACTTCTTTATCTAGCAAGTAATCTGCAAGATGAATTAGTTTCTTTTTATGTTTTTTCAGCA
>QOQA01000016.1 GCA_003331875.1 Cryomorphaceae bacterium
TCAAGCAATAATTTTTCAGTATCAGCAGCTTTATATGTACCCTTTGGTCTGCTGTAGAATAGAAACTCATTTTCCAAACTTATATTACTATCTTCTCCTAACTGAGTTAGTATGTAGGCATTCGGGTTTTTTACTGATTCGTGGTGTGATCTTGACAAAAAAGCGAGAATAATACTATTATCATCTAAATTTTTTGTCTCAAATTTTTCATTGTAATGAGCAGAATAGGGGCCATTGTTAACAATAAAATGTATATGTTGGCCTTTAGCAGAGTTTGCTAAATTATAATCAAACTCATTCACAGTTTGTATTCCAAGTTCATAGTTATCTACATTGAAAGAAAATGTAAAACTTTCTTCATTTTGTGTTATTTCTTTAATACTTAATGAAGAATTTTCATATGCAGGTGAACCTTCAACTTTTTTTAAATTAATTTTTTTTTCAGTACTTGAACATGAACAAAAAATTAATACTATTGTTAAAAAAAGAATGAACACATTTAAATTGGTCTTGAATTTGATCATATTTGAATAATATTTTGAATGTTGGCTAAAATTATAAAATTTCATATAATTATTTTATTTATGACCCTTTTTTATTCCTGTGGTTTATTAAAGGAGTCAAATAATGAAATTGCTTATCAATCTATCAATCACGATGATTACAAACCTACTAGTAAGCCAAACTATAATAATATTGATTCATGGCTTGCTCATCCTTATCAAAAAGAAAAATTAAGTTTCCTGAAAGAAAATGATGGTAGTAAAAATGCTGATGTATTTTTTATAGCACCTACATTATTTTCAGATAAGAAAAATGAGAATTGGAATTCTGATGTTTATAATGAAGAATTTAGGAATTATCTTATAAACTCAACCATTAAATTTCAAGCTACAGCATGGCTAGACGCAGGAAATCTTTACTCACCAAATTACAGGCAAGCACATTTTAGAGTTTTTGATGATCGGTACTGGGAAATTGGGGGAAAAAAAACATTGGAGTTAGCGTACAACGATATCAGGGAAGCTTTTTTAATTTATATGAAAAAATACAATAAAGGAAGGCCAATAATTATTGCAGGACATAGTCAGGGGGCTGCACATGCGGTTACGCTTCTTAAGGAATTTTTTGATGGAAAAGAATTACAGAACAAATTGATTGCGGCTTATTTACCTGGTACTAAAATCACTGAAGAAGATTTTTTTGATTTAGAATTGATGAAGGATCCCCTTGAGACCGGAGGTTATTTAACTTGGAATACATTTAAAATTTTGAAAAACTATCAAAAATATGATCTAACTATTCCACTCGATTGGTTAGAAGGCAGTCAGGTTTCCAACCCTGTTTTATGGGATGACAGTGAAACATCGGATTATAAAAGTCACAGAGGTTTATATTTTGTTAATGAGAAAGTGTATAAAAAATCTGTAAAGATTGAATATACTGATTATGCAATTTTCCTTAAGATGCCTAGGGTTAACATCTTTAAAACAATTTTATTTTCTTTTCTTAAGGATTATCACAAAGGAGATATAAATTTATTTTGGGAGGATATTAGGTTAAATGCAATTGAAAGAGTTGAATCTTATTTCAGCGAATTATAGAAGTTTGATACTTCCCAGCCATCCCTTGCTTCCTCTCTTAAAAATTTATTTAGTTCGGGTCTATTTATAATTCGCATTTTTTCAGCATCATAATCTATTTTTCCACCAAATCTTTGAGATAGAACACCTATTAATGCCATTTCTGTTAACTCAGCACTGTAATTAAAATTTGATTCAGGTAAAAAATTATTTTTAATTCCATCAATCCATTCCTGAACAGGTGTTTCATCTCCCGATTTCAATCTAGGTATTGTTTGTTTGGGTGGATTTTTTTTAAATTCATTCCATTCTTCTTCACTTACTAGTAGTCTGGGGTTATTCGGTCGTCCGCCCGTAATCAAAGACTTCTTTGATCCAATCATTACCATTCCCAAGTTTGGTACATTTTTTAGCGGAAAATCTTTACCAAAATTTGGTTTAAAACCACCCTCGTACCATTTTAATTTTACAGATTTCCGATCATCATTTGCAGGAAAATTAAATTCTACAGTTGATTTATCAGCAACAAAATTTTCTTGTGTTCTTAGGTTAGGTACGTGACCAAATACAGATTTTGGCATTCCTAAATTTAAAGCCCAAAAAGGAGCATCTAATGTATGACATGACCAATCACCCAACTGACCATTTCCAAAATCGAAAAATCCTCTCCATGATTTAGGAACATACACTTTATTATAATTTCTGTTACTTGCAGGCCCCAACCAGAGATCCCAATCTAAGGTTTTTGGAATAGCTTGTTTATTTGGTGGAAATTCACTTGGCTTGTCCCACCAGTGACCTGGTTTAAAATTAAATTCACCAAACCAGGCGTGAATTTCTCGAACTTCACCCAAAATTCCTGCCTCATACCATTCCTTTACTTGTCTTATGCCATTAGTTGTGTGACCTTGATTCGCCATTTGAGATACTATACCATAATGATTAGCTGCTTTTTTAAGTGTTCTGCACTGCCAAACGTTATGTGCTAATGGTTTTTCAATACAGACATGAATTCCAAGCTCCATTGCTGTAATTGCAGCGTGAAAATGAGTATGGTCAGGTGTGCTAATGATTACGGCATCAATCAAGTTTTGCATTTTATCAAACATTACTCTGTAGTCTTTGAATCTTCTAACATTAGTATGTAATTCCTTAACCCTCTTAAGGGCTTTAGATGCCCAGCGATCATCTACATCACACATTGCAACAATATTCTCTGAATTAATGATTGGTTGCCAATTTTGAATTCCTCTGCCACCAACTCCAATTAAGGCTATATTAAGCCTGGAATTTAAATCTTTATGTGCTAGTATATTTGGAAAGGCGAGTGATGAACCTAAGAAAATGCTACCACTTTTAAAAAAATTTCTCCTTAGCATACTACATACAAATTATATATAAAATGATACATCCAGTTAAGATGCCTTTAATCCAGGACACCCAGTAAACCTGATAGTGTGATAAATTATAAAATTTTCTTTTCTTCTCAGTAAAACTTTTATGCCATTTGAGCAAAGATTTCATTTTTATTGTTTTTGTTAAGTTAATAAAAAAAGCCCACAAAAAGTGGGCTTATGTGATCGCGGCACGATTCGAACGTGCGACCGTCTGCTTAGAAGGCAGATGCTCTATCCAGCTGAGCTACGCGACCAAATGATTGGCAAATTTAAATAATTAATTGTCTTGTACAAGAATAAGGATAAATCAACCCAATTAATTTTTAGCTAATTATTTATTAAATATATCCAAAAAAATTTACCATATCCTTATCATATATCCCTCATTTTTAAGGATAATCAATATTTAGGGCATCGGAGTGTAAATTTTTTATTAATTTAGACTTCGAAATTTTTATAACTAACCAAAAAATTATTAAACATGAATAGATTTCTATTAGTTTTTATTTTATTTCCATTTTTTGTTTTTGCTCAATCAAAAACAATTACAGGAACAATTAATGATGAAAATAGTTCACCACTTCCTGGTGCAACTGTTCAATTAAAAGGTTCAGACTCTATTGGTGCAATATCAGATTTTGACGGTAATTTTTCAATTACTATCCCTTCTGATGGAAACCAAGTTTTGGTTGTTACCTACATAGGTTACACAGATCAAGAAGTGGATGTTTCCAGCCAAACTACAATTTCAGTACAGTTACAGCCTGATACTGAAGCATTGGAGGAAGTAGTTGTAGTTGGATATGGAACTGTACTTAAAAGAGACCTTACTGGATCTGTTGCATCTATTAAAATTGAAGATGAAGTTTCTAGACAGGCAGCTACTGTTGACCAGCTTCTACAAGGAAGAGCAGCTGGTGTCCAAGTAACTCAAAATGCAGCTAATCCAAATTCTGGAGTTAGTGTTAGAATTAGAGGAGCTAGTAGTTTGAGAGGAAATAATGAGCCCCTTTATGTAGTTGATGGTGTTATTATATCTTCCGCTGCGGAAGATGTTGCATCTGTCGATGGAAGTGGTCAAGGAAATACAGGTCAAGATCCACAAAGTGGTTTAAATGGTATTAATCCAAGGGATATTGAAAGAATTGAAATCTTAAAAGATGCCTCTGCTACTGCCATTTATGGATCAAGAGGTGCGAACGGTGTTGTTTTAATTACTACAAAAAGTGGATCCTCTGACGAACCAGGGGGTAAGTTTAATACATTTTTTAGTAGAACAATTAGTGAAATAACAAAAACTTATGACATGCTAGATGGTGTCGGTTATGCCAACTATTCTAATGCAACTAGAGTTGCTGCTGGTGAAACACCTAGATATGTTGTTAATGGCGGTTCTGTTTTTTCATTCTTATCGAATCCTGACGGAACACCTTCTAATAATGTAGATACAACTCCTGCTACACTTTATAACTGGCAGGATGAAGTTTACCAACAAGGTGTAAGTTCCAGTTTTGGAGCAACATTTTCTGCTGGAAATGATGATGGAGACTTTTATTTGTCTGCTGGATTTAATGATTTAAATGGACTTATTGATAACTCATCATTCAAGACTGGTGACATAAGACTCAATATAAACTATGATATCAGTGATCGGTTGAGAGTTGAAGGTAGATTTTCAACATTTTTCAGTGACTCAGATTTTGCTGAAGGTGGTGATAAAATTGGTGGAGATCAAAGTTTTGTTCAACAAACAGTTTCATACAATCCTGTATTGTCTAATGGTACAGATGAAGAAAGTTTTTTCGATGACGGACAATTATCTAATCCATTATCGTGGGTTAATGATTTTACAGACGAATCAAGAGAAAACAGAGTTATTGCTTCTCTGGCCTTAAAATATAAGTTAAGAACACCTGGTTTAATGTACGAGTTTAGAATTGGAGGTAACCTCAGGGATAAAGATAGAACTAGATTTTATGGTTTAACAACATGGCAAGGAGCAAATGCCAATGGATTGTATCAAAAAATGAAATTAAACGCTATGACCTATCAGGTTAATAATTTTTTAAGGTATAATAGAAATATAAACAGAAATCACAGAGTTAACGCTACTCTTGGTGTCACATACGACGTAAGAGATGTTGAAAGTAGTGTTTACGCTGTTCAGGATTTTGTTACTGCACAATTAGGAACTCAACAACCATTTCTGGGACAAATTGTTTCATCACCGCTACTTCTAAGAGCTGCTGACCAACAATTGTTTTCAGTTTTGGGTAGAGTAAATTATACTTTCAAAAATAAATATGTCCTAACTGCTAGTTTTAGAAGAGATGGTGTTTCTAAATTTGCGGAAGATAATAGATATGGGTTTTTCCCCTCATTTGCTTTTGCATGGAGAGCTGGAAGTGAAAAATTTGTTCAAAACCTAGATTTATTTTCAAGTCTAAAATTTAGAGCAGGCTGGGGTGAAATTGGTAACCATGGAATTGGTCCCTACGGAACCTTACCTAATTATGGAGCTTCATCTTCTCTTTATGGAAATTCTTCTAATGGTACTACTGTTCCAATTGTTTTAGCCAATATTGCTAATCCAGATCTAACTTGGGAAACTACAGAGCAAGTAAATTTTGGAGTTGATTTTGGATTTGCAAATGGTAAAATATCTGGTGTTATTGATGTTTACCAAAAAAACACAAAAGATCTTTTACAACAGAGTCCAATACCAACATCATCTGGTTTTGCAAATATGTTAATCAATAGAGGTGGTCTTGAAAACAAAGGATTGGAAATTGGTTTAGACTTTACGGCAATTGACAAGGGAGATTTTAATCTTTCATTTGGTGGTAACATCTCTTTCAACAAATCTAAAATTGAAAATCTTGGTTTAGTTCCTGGAGATATATTAATGTCTGATGGAATGGGAGGATATTCAAACCAGCAAATTGCATCATATCTTGGAAATGTACCAAGTCGTGGTAACAGTATAAAGTTTCCAGTAAATATATTTATGGAAGGTCATGAAGTGGGTCTATTTTATGGTTGGAAAACTAACGGAATGTTCCAAGAGGGTGATACAATGTATTCTATAAATGGATCTATGTCTCAACCTGGTGATATCAAAGTTTTGGATCTAAATGGAGATGGAGTAGTTGATCTTGCAGATAGAACTGTAATAGGAAATCCAAATCCTGATTATGTTTACGGATTTAATGTTAATCTCTCTTACAAAGGGTTTTCAATGAGAGCACTATTTAATGGCGTTGAAGGAAATCAAATTGTAAACGGAAATTATTACAGGTTTGGCTGGGCAGAAGGCACTTACAGAAATATTGTTGCTGATGCATGGTATGACAGGTGGACACCTGACAACCCATCTGCTGCTTACCCTAGATTGGGTTACTCAGCTAACCTATTTGGTGCACTTATGGACAGAGTCATTGAAGATGGAAGTTATATAAGATTGAAAAGCATAACTTTAAATTATGACATTCCCTTAAGTAACAATAACTTCATTGATGCAGCAAATGTTTATATAACTGGATCAAACTTATTTACATGGACAGACTACTCTGGTTATGACCCTGAAATCACCTCGTTTTTGTGGGATGGATTATTACAGGGAACAGATTGGAATAACAAGCCTAATTCAAGGTCAGTCCTTGTTGGCGTTAACTTAAACTTTTAATTAAATAAATTATATACAAATGAAATACATAAAACTTTTATTAATTCTTCCATTGGTGTTTTTTGTTTCATGTGACTTGGATGAAAGTCCGCCGTTCCTTGATGCAACATTATATCAAGACGTTCAAAGCGCAGAAGCTGCAAGAGATGGTATTTATCAGGCGTTGACAAGCTACGACACTCAAGAAAGAAGATTGTTTATCGAAAATCTTTATTCTGGAATCATGTTTACAAGAAAAGGAGGCGCCAGAGTAACAACGAGAGACATGTCAACTTTATGTTCACTAAAACCTGGCTATCATATGGATGCTGAGGCTATGTGGGGAGGTTTGTACCAAGCTATAGCAAGAGCAAATGGTGCAATTGCAGCGATAAATACTGTTTCCTCTCCGTCAAATACAGATGAATTAGCTTTTAACGATGTTGCTGGTCATGCCTATTTTGCTAGGGCTTGGTCGTATTTCAAACTTGTTACTCTTTGGGGTGATATTCCATTATGGTTGGAACTTCCATCGCAAGGAAATACTAACAAAGCCAAATCACCTGCATCGGATGTTTATGATCAAATTGTTTCTGATTTACAAACTGCACAAGCATTGTTAAATGGCAATGCTGGGACTGGCTATCCTCATCAACATGCAGCCAGCATGCTACTGGCAAAAGTTTATATGGCTAAAGCTACTAACCCAGATATACAAACAATGGGTGGTTCTATGGACTATTGGGGACTGTCTTATTCTGAGGCTATGAAAGTGTACAACAGTGGACAATATTCACTTGTATCTGATTATGGAAGTTTGTTTACTGTTCAGGGTGAAAACTCTACAGAATCTATTTTTGAGTTACAGATTGCTCAGGATGCTGCTAACTCCCAAATCGGAAGAAACTTTACACCATGGAAATATAAGGCAGGTATGCACTTTGGTTGGTTCCAGGTAACTGCTTTTCAACATGACAAGCATGTTGCTGCTTATGGGGGAGGCCAAAATTGGACAGGGCCTACTCTAATTTCTAGTTTTCCGGATAAAAGATATAATGCTACTTATCTTCACCAGTACTACAGGGCTGACAGAACGGCTCCAGCTGGTAACGTAAGAACTTACCCATCTGCAGCATGGAGAGGTGGTATGGGAAGTTCACATCCATATTTATTTAAATGGGTTGAAAAAGATAGAACTCATAGTAACCAATATAATAGTCAAAATGTTGTTGTTATGAGATATGCAGAATTATTGTTAATGCTTGCAGAAATATCTAATGAACTTGGTAATGGGCAGGAAATGACTTATTTGACTCCCGTTTTGAGTAGAGCAGGTTTAAGTCCTAGATCTGAGTATTCTCAAGGTCAAAGTTCATTTAGAGATGCGATTATGGAGGAATATCAGTTTGAATTAATTGGAGAGGGTGAGGATTCATTTCACAATAAAAGACGTGGTTATCAATACTTTTTAGATCACACAGTCTTACCACACAATAATTCTTTTGGGAAAAAAGTATTGATTGGATCTCAGAAATATCAAGCTAACAGAGAAGTTCAGTTTTCAACCAATGAGGCTGAAATTATGCAACTTCAAATACCTTTGAGTGAAATAAATACTAACGAGTTAATTAATTAATAATGAAAAAGACATTACTACTAATATTTTTGACGATTCCTATCTTTTTGTTTGCTCAAGAGCCAACAAAAAATCAGATAAAGAATGCTGAAAAAATTTCAAATTTTGTTGCGGAAAAGCATTCGTTGAGTAAAAAAGATAAAAAGATTTTTTACGATGCAACATTAAATCAAATTGTTACAAATGCAGCCGAAATCAAGAAACAGGGTATTACTGATCCTGAGGCTAAAAAAGTAGTTTACAGAGAGGGTTACAACAACATAAGAGAAACTTTATCTAAGAAGTTTGGTAATCAAAAAGCCATGGCTCTTTTAAAGTCTGGTAATGAGGCACGAAGGCAATAGATGATTTAAATTAAAAAAAAGGAGGATTTTTCCTCCTTTTTTTTTTAAACTAAGCATATCTTTATCTTAAATAACCCTCATATGATTTATAGTTCAATCAAAATATTTATTCTACGTTTATTTATATCAATTCCATTTTTAATGCATTTGTGTTCGAGTGCTCAAGAAAAACAAAATATACTATTTATTGGTGTTGATGATATGCGACCATTAATTAATTCATATGGTTATCCACAAATGAAAACACCAAATCTTGATAAACTAGCATCGGAAGGTGTTCAGTTTGATCAAGCATATACTAATATTGCTGTTTGTGGAGCTAGTAGAGCCAGTATATTGACAGGTGTAAGAGGAAGTAAATCTAGGTTTGTTAAATATTACTCGCGAGCAGATGAAGATTTACCAAATGCTGTAACATTGGCTAAGCTTTTCAAAAGAAATGGCTACACGACAGGGTCAATTGGTAAAATTTATCACGAATGGAAAGATAATCAAGATGAATGGGATATATATCGAAGTTTCAGGGAACAAAGAGATTATCAGAGTAAAAAAACCTTAAGATTAATTGAAAAGAGAAAAGAATCTAACCCAAATCAACCAAATAGTTTCATCGGACCGGCTTGGGAGTATGCTGATGTTGATGATGATGCATACACAGATGGTAGATTGACAAATTTTGCTATTAAAACACTGGAAGGTTTCAAGGAATCAAAGGAGCCTTTTTTTCTAGCTGTAGGTTATGTATCACCTCATTTACCATTTATTCAACCGAAAAAATATGGAGATTTGTATAATGATAATGATTTGACAATTTCAATGGAAAAAACCATACCAATAAACGCACATAATAGAGCATTTCATAATTGGGATGAATTAAGAAATGGATATTTAGATATCCCTAAAAATGGTCCAGTTTCTTTAAAAACAGAAAAAGAGTTGATAAAAAGTTATTATGCAAGCATAAGTTATTTGGATGCCTTAGTAGGTAAATTGATAAAATCTCTTGATGATTTAGGTTTGAGAGAAAATACAACAATAGTATTTTGGAGTGACCATGGCTTTTTCCTTGGTGAACACGGTTTTTGGTGTAAGCATCATACATTTCAGGAAGCAATTCATGTTCCGTTAATCATATCATCTCCAAATATGGCCAAAAATGAAAAAACTGATGCTCTAGTTGAATATGTTGATATCTACCCAACTTTAAGTGATTTAGCTGGTTTAGAGGCACCAGATTATATTCATGGTGAGAGTCTTGTTCCCATATTAAAGAACCCATCACAAAAATTTAAATCTGAAATATACAGCAGATATCAACAGAGAGAGGTTGTTCAAGACCTAGACTATTCATATCACGAAATTATTGGATATAATAAGTTTTTCAAAGACCGAAATGGAAATAATACACCATCACCAGACTCTAATGAAAAGGTTGTAGCTAAAATGTTATTTGATATGCGTACAGATAAGCTTCAAACAATTGACATTTCAGATGAGCCCAAGTACAAAGAAATTGTTCAAAAATATTCAAGTAAATTACTTGATATGAGAAAAACCGCTAATCAACCAATTGTGATTAAATGAAAAAAATAATTTTTATAATATTCCTTGTGTCAAGCTTTAGTTTTGCACAAAAAAAATTTCTTAATGATCCATTAGTAACAGAAATATTTACTGCTGATCCCTCAGCACATATTTTTAATGGGAAAATCTATGTGTATCCATCACACGATATTTTACTTGATAACCCACCTGTTGATGATTGTGGAGGTAAGTATGCAATGAGAGATTATAGGGTACTATCAATGAATTACGTTGGAGGACCAGTTACAATCCATGATGTTGGGCTTGATCTTAATGATGTTCCATGGGCTAAGCGACAGTTTTGGGCACCTGATGCAGCAGAAAAAGATGGCAAATTTTACCTATACTTTCCCACAAAAGACAATGATGATATTTTTAAAATAGGTGCGGCTGTGTCTGATAATCCTGAGGGACCATTTAAACCTGAGGATAATCCAATTCCAGGAAGTTACAGTATGGATCCTAGTGTATTTAAAGATGATGATGGATCGTATTATATGTATTTTGGAGGTATATGGGGTGGTCAATTACAAAGATGGAATGAGGATAACGAGTATAAATCAGGTGAATGCGGAAATGAACTGCAAGATAGTGGTATTCCAAATGGTCCAGCAATATCTCCAAGAATAGCAAAAATGTCTGAGGATATGATCAGTTTTGCGGAGGATCCTAAGCCGGTAAGAATTATCGATAAAAATGGGAATCCTATCCTTACAAAAGATCATGCAAGAAGGTTTTTTGAAGCTGCTTGGGTTCATAAAAAAGATGGGATTTATTATTTGAGTTATAGTACTGGTAATACCCACCTAATTGTGTATGCCACCAGTGACAATCCGTATGGCCCCTTTGTTTATCAGGGTATAATTAATAATCCGGTAGATGGTTGGACTAATCATCACTCAACCTTGAAGGTTGGTGATCAGTGGTATTTATTTTATCACGATACCCAAATTTCTGGAAAAGATCATTTGAGAAATGTCAAATTTACGGAGATGTACCATAATGAAGATGGATCTATTCAAGAAATTTTTCCTCTAAAGAATTAAATTTTACAATGTATAATATTGGATATGATTTAGGAAGCTCATCACTTAAAATAGCTTTAACTAAATCAGATTCAGGTGAAAAAGTAAAGCTTATTCAAGAACCTCAATCAGAGATGAGTATCTTATCGGAAAAGAATGGTTGGGCAGAACAAGATCCGAATTATTGGTGGGAATTAATTTGTTTAGGTACAAAAAGAATCATAAACGAGGCCAATATTAGCAGTGATCAAATTAATGGGATAGGTATATCATACCAAATGCATGGACTTGTCATTGTTGACAAGGATGGTAATAGTTTACGTAATTCAATAATTTGGTGTGATGGTAGATCTGTTGATATTGGAAATAAAGCATTTAAAGAAATTGGCAAAGAAAAATGCTGCTCTAACCTATTAAATTCACCCGGAAACTTCACCGCATCAAAACTTGCATGGGTAAAAAATAACGAACCCAACACATACAATAAGATATATAAATATATGCTACCAGGTGATTTTATAAATTTTAAATTGACTGGTGAGATTAATTCAACTATTACGGGTTTATCTGAGGGTATGTTTTGGGATTTTAAAGAAAATCGTGTGGCAGATTGGTTGTTAAATTACTATCAAATTGATTCATCAATGACGCCAAGCATTGTTGACAATTTTAAGGATCAAGGATACGTCACAAAGTTGGCTACTGAAAAGACAGGGCTTCCTACAGGAATTCCAGTAAAATATAGAGCAGGTGATCAACCTAACAATGCTGTTGCATTAAATGTTTTAAATGTTGGGGAAGTTGCTGCCACTGGGGGGACATCAGGTGTATTATATGCGTTAACAGATCAATTAAAATCAAAAGAGTCATTAAGAATAAATAATTTTGCTCATGTAAATTACTCACAATCTAATAAGGTAGTGGGTAAGTTGTTGTGTATCAATGGAGCTGGAATTCAGTATAAGTGGATTAAAAATTTAATAAGATCAAGATCATACACAGAAATGAATGAAAAAGCAGGTAAAGTAGAAATAGGCTCAAATAATTTACTTACTTATCCATTTGGAAATGGTGCTGAAAGAATTTTTGAAAACAAAAATATTGGAACACAAATTTCAAATTTAAATTTAAATATTCATAACTCAGATCATATGTGCAGATCAAGTTTGGAGGGTATTGCTTTTTCTTTTGTATATGGGATGGAAATTCTTATGAATGATAATTTCGAACCAAAGCTTATTAGGTCAGGTAATGATAATCTTTTTAGATCAGAAATTTTCTCAAATACAATATCAACACTCTTAGATAAAGAAATTGAAATTCATGGTGTGACTGGCGCTTACGGTGCTGCAAGGGTTGTTAGTTTAGATGAAAATAATTTTGAATCATTTTCAAAAAATATCTCTAATAATGACTATATTAAGAGCTATGTTCCTTCTAAAAACAAGCAACAATATCAAGATTCTTATGAAAGTTGGAAACTTAATTTAAACAATCTAATTAATCAATAATTATGGCATTAATAGGTAACAAGGAATTTTTTAAAGGAGTAGATCAAATTAATTATGAAGGCCCAGAATCAGATAATCCACTAGCATTTAAATATTACAATCCAGAATTGGTTGTTGCAGGAAAAACTTTAAAAGAACATTTTAAATTTGCTGTAGCATATTGGCACTCGTTCTGTGGAGTAGGAGCAGATCCATTTGGTGCTGGGACCCAAACCTTTCCTTGGGATCAATCAAGCGATCCTTTACAAGCTGCTAAAGACAAAGCTGATGCAGCATTTGAGTTTATTTCTAAAATGGGGTTTGATTACTTTTGTTTTCATGACTATGACTTGATTAAGGAAGCAGACACTCTATCAGAATCTGAAGAGAGATTAAATTTTATCACAGAATACATTAAAGAGAAAAAGAAAAAATCTGGAATAAAATTACTTTGGGGAACTGCCAATTGTTTTTCAAATCCTCATTATATGAATGGTGCTGCCACTAACCCTGACTTCGACGTTGTAGCAAGAGCTGGAGCACAGGTTAAGTTGGCTTTAGATGCTACTATTGCGCTAGATGGTGAAAATTATGTTTTTTGGGGAGGTCGAGAGGGATATATGTCATTGTTAAATACAGATATGAGTAGGGAATTAGATCATATGGCTCAATTTCTAAAAATGTGCCGTGACTATGCTAGATCTAAAGGATTTAAGGGCACATTTTTCATTGAACCTAAGCCTATGGAACCATCCAAACATCAATACGACTTTGATACTGCAACATCAATAGGGTTTTTAAAAGATTATGGCTTAGAAAAGGATTTTAAGATTAATATTGAGGTCAATCACGCTACCTTGGCTCAGCACACCTTCCAACATGAATTAACTGTTGCTGCAAAATCTGGAATGCTAGGAAGTATTGACGCCAACAGAGGTGATTATCAAAATGGTTGGGATACTGATCAATTTCCAATCAATATTCAAGAAACTACTGAGGCTATGCTTGTTTTTTTAAATGCTGGAGGTCTTCAGGGTGGAGGTGTAAATTTTGATGCCAAATTACGTAGGAATTCTACTGATTTAGAGGATTTATTTATTGCCCACATCGGAGGAGCGGATACTTTTGCAAGAGCTTTAATTATAGCAGATAATTTACTTAAAAATTCACCTATCTCTGAGATGTTGAAGAGTAGATATAAAAGCTTTGATTCTGGTAACGGAAAAAGTTTTGAGGATGGTAAATTAGTTTTAGAGGATTTATATAAATTGGCTAAAAGCAATGGTAAGTTAAAGCTTACAAGTGCAAAACAAGAGTTAATTGAAAACATATTGTTTAACTACATAAAATAAATTAAATGGAAGAATCAAAAACAATTTTTGAAAGCCTTGACTGGGTAGTTTTAGGTTTATATTTTGCAATTTTAGTTGGTGTTGCTGTTTGGGTCGCATTACAAAAAAATAAAAATACTGAGGATTATTTTCTTGCTGGAAGAAATGTTGGATGGTTTGTAATTGGTGCATCAATTTTTGCATCGAATATTGGTTCAGAGCACGTAGTTGGACTTGCTGGAACAGGTTTTTCGTCTGGAACCCCTCTTGCACACTACGAACTTCACGCATGGATTGTTTTGCTTTTAGGTTGGCTTTTTTTACCATTCTATATAAGAAGTGGCGCTTTTACAATGCCAGAGTTTCTTGAGAAAAGATTTGATAGTAGATCGAGGTGGTTCCTATCAGTTTTTTCTCTGTTTGCATATGTTCTAACAAAAGTTTCCGTAACAATATATGCTGGTGGTATTGTAGTCTCAGAACTATTAAATATTGATTTTTGGGTGGGTGCAATTGGAATTGTCATTTTTACTGGTGCTTACACTATATTAGGTGGATTAAGAGCTGTTGTATACACAGAGACATTACAAACTGTTGTTTTAATCGTAGGATCTGTAATTATTACCTACCTTGGTTTTCAAGAAGTAGGTGGTTGGACTCAATTGACTGAGACTGTAACTCAAGCCAGTCCTGAACACTTTAATATGTGGAGACCATGGGATGATCCTGATTTTCCTTGGGCCGGACTATTATTTGGTGGAACTATTGTTGGAATATGGTATTGGTGTACAGACCAATATATTGTTCAAAGAACTTTAGCTGCTAACAATATCACCATAGGTAGGAGAGGAGCAATATTTGGAGCTTATCTTAAACTATTACCTATCTTGATTTTTTTAGTTCCTGGTATTATTGCATTTGCACTAACAATTCAAAACCCAGAGGTTTTTAATGTAATGGATGCAAACGGAGTTCAAAAAGCAGATAGAGCATTTCCAATGCTTGTAACTACCCTATTGCCTGTTGGTTTAAAAGGATTGGTTGCAGGCGGGTTAATGGCTGCTTTAATGAGTTCTTTGGCATCTGTTTTTAACTCATGCTCAACTATATTCACAATAGATATTTATAAAAAAATCAGTCCAAATAAATCAGAAAAATTTTTAGTTAACGTTGGTAAAGTTGCAACTGTTGTTATAGTTGTTCTTGGAATTCTATGGATTCCAATTATGGAAAAAATTGGCGGTGGAGTTATGTATCAGTACTTGCAAAACGTTCAGGCATATATTGCGCCACCTGTAACAACCGTATTTTTATTAGGAATAATTTGGAAAAGAGTCAATGCACAGGCTTCAATTGTTACATTGTTTGCAGGACTATTTTTACTTATTTTAAGGCTTGGTTCAGAAATTTATTATCAACCTGAAATTACCTCTGGTATTTCTGTTGATGGATTTCTATTTTTATTCGCAACTATTAACTTCTCCTACATGGCAATATGGATGTTTGCATTTTCAGTAGCTTTATGTATCACGGTCACAATGATGACAGCAGAACCTGATTATGAAAGAATTAAGGGTCTATCTTTTGGAACTATTCCTGCTCACTTGAAGATAAAAAAAGAGAAGGACTATTCAAACGTTGATATAGTGCTTTCATTTGTTCTTGTACTTATAGTAATAGGAATTTGTGTATTTTTCTCCCCAGTTTTCTTTTAACAAATGAGATTTTTAATTTTCTTTTTACTTACAACTAATTTAATTTTTACTCAAAGTAAAAATGCAATAAAAGATATTTTAATTAATAAAGAATATGACCCTGAATCTTTTTTTGTCGGTGCTACCATTGGTCACGATATGCTTTCAAAACCTAGTATTACCGATCTTTTTCTAAGTGAATTTACCTATCTAACACCTGCAAACTCTTTCAAGCAAACAGCGATACATCCTCGTCCCGGTGTTTGGAATTGGAAAAAATATGATGACTTTATTGATTTTGCAGAAAAAAATAATTTAATACTTAGAATTCATGGGCCAGTGAGTCCACAAGCATCAAAGTGGGCTAAAAATGATAATCGAACAAAGGAAGAGTTACTCAAAAATATGGAAGATTTTTTTACAGAGCTATGTATTAGATTAAACGATGAAAAAACTGTGAAATGGATGGATGTTGTAAATGAAACTGTACTGAGAAATGGTGATTGGTTTAAGGAAAAACCTGGTGATTCTGCATGGGAAAATCCATGGACTCAAATTGGTTTGAATGATGATGGCTTTCCAATATATATTATTAGAGCTTTCGAGATTGCTAACAAGTATGCACCAAATATAAAACTAGTTTATAATCACAATGGTGGAATGGAAAAAAAAATGTGGGAAAAAGTAATGGAAACCATCTCATATCTTAAAAATATGGGTTTGAGAGTTGATGGTATAGGTTGGCAAGCTCATATAAGAGATAAAAATGGTGTAGGCCTTGTTAAGGATGATTTAAATTATCTCTCATACCTTATTGACTGGACACATACAAATTCAATGGAATTTCATGTTACAGAGCTTAATTATTGGTTAGACAACGAAAATCCTAAATCCTTATCTGTACAAAAAAGACAAGTTATCTCCTACAATAATATTGTTAACACATTAATATCAAAAAAAAATAATGGTGTTGTCACTCTGAACTTTTGGGGATTATTTGATCGAAAAGGGCCTGGAGACTTTCCTAAAAATATTCTTAGTCTATATGACCAAAATGGTAATCCTAAACAATCTTTATATTCTTTAAAAAAATCACTTATCAATGAGAGTACTGGTTTAATTTTTGAAAAACGATGATAAAAAAAGAATTTTTTTTAGTGATTGTAATTTTTTTCTTATCGTGCTCAGGCTCTAGTGATGGTAACTCGGGTATTAACAGTGATAAACAAAACAGCCCACCTGTAGTCCAAAGTTTAACAGTCACTTCAGACGGTTCTCCAATAAGTATAATTCTCCAAGGTTCAGATCCTGACAATGATGATTTAATATACTCAATTGTAACAAATCCAACTAAGGGATCAATTGATTTGTCTTCAAACACTGCATCATATACGCCTTCTTCAAACGCATATGATTCCGACTCATTTACCTATAAAGCAAATGATGGGGAGTTCGATAGTAATATTGCTACTGTGTATGTTACTCTGCCTAACACGCCTGTAGTTGAAGACCCAAGTTTCAAACAACTTGTCAGTGAAAATTATGATAAAAGTAAATTTGCA
The DNA here is from genome assembly GCA_003331875.1 of Cryomorphaceae bacterium. GTDB lineage: Bacteria > Bacteroidota > Bacteroidia > Flavobacteriales > Flavobacteriaceae > Eutrophosalina. Next base: position 17,311 of record QOQA01000016.1, read on the forward strand.
TTTGGTGCAACCTTAAATTATTTTCAGTTAGATTCAAATGTTGAAGAACTTTTTCTATCGGAATTTGATTATACAACTCCTGAAAATTCATTTAAACAATCAATAGTACATCCAGAACCTGGGGTTTGGAAATGGGACAGAGTTGAAGCATTTCTAAATTTCTCAAATACTAATAATGTTAAAATGAGAGTACACGGTCCAATTGGCCCTCAGTCCTCTACATGGGCAAAAACTGATTCAAGAACATCTGAAGAACTCTCTCAGGTGTATGAGGAATTTTTGACTGAACTATGTAAAAAGATTAATGGAAACAGTAACATTTTATGGATGGATGTTGTCAATGAAACTATAGATTCTAATGGTAATTGGACTGACAAGAGAAATGGAACCAACCAATGGGAAAACCCATGGACACAAATTGGTAAAAATGATGATGGCATTCCACTGTATATAATAAAAGCTTTTGAGATTGCCCAACAGCATGCTCCAAATATTAGTTTAGTCTTTAATCAACATGCTGGAATGCAACCGGCTATGTGGAACAAGGTAAAGGAAACTATTTTATATTTAAAAAATAAAGGTCTTAGAATAGATGGTTTGGGATGGCAAGGTCATCTGAGGGATAATGTTGTTTTATCCTTGAACCAATCTAAATTAAATTATCTTTTGTCAATAATTGATTGGGCTCATAATAATGATTTAGATTTTCACATTACTGAAATTGATTATCGAATGATAAGTGACCCACCTAACAGTAATGAGTACAATAGACATGCAAATGGTTATGCAAATATTTTAAAGGCTATTATTGCAAAAAGGAGTTCTGGTGTTGTTACTTTTAACACTTGGGGAGTTTATGATAAGAATGGAGCTGAAAACCACGAATATAAATATATTTATGATTCTAATTTAAATCCAAAAAAAGCAGTAGAATTATTAAAAAAAGCTCTTAAAAATAAAGAAACTAATTTCACTTACTTAGACTGATCTTTTTAGTGTTATAGTTGTTATTTCAGGCCATATTCCAACTCTCCCTGGGAAAGCAAGTACACCAAAACCCCTATTCACATTTAGATATTTCTCTCCATGATTATATAACCCAGCCCAATATTTATATGCCCACTGGACAGGACTCCATTTAATATAACCTGGAACCTCTATTCCGAATTGCATACCATGGGTATGGCCTGAAAGTGTTAAGTCAAATTGTTTTGGATGGTCCTTTAGGATTTTTTCCCAATGTGTTGGGTCATGAGACATAACAATCTTAAAATCCTTGTCTGAGACATTTTTTATGGACTTTTCAATATCACCCAACTGATTAAATCTTGCACCCCAATTCTCGACTCCAATGATAGCTATTTTTTGATCATCCTTTACAATATATTTGTGTTCATTCAATAATACCTTAAAGCCAATTTTTTTTTGTATTTCTAACAGATTTTTAAAGTTTTCTTCTTTTTCTTTCTTGCTTGACCATCTTTGATAATCACCATAATCATGATTTCCAAGGACAGAGATCATTTCATCTTTGGCTTTTAATTTTGAAAAAGATTCAACCCATGGTTCAATTTCGTTATACTTATTATTGACAAAATCACCCGTAAAAAGAATTAAATCAGGCTTTTCACCATTGATCATTCTAATTGCCTTTTCAACCATGTCTTTATTCTCCAAACTTCCACAATGAAAATCAGAAACCTGTGTAAGCTTGTAACCATCAAACTTTTCCGGTAAATTTTTGAAGTATATTTCATGGTTTATTATTCGATATCTATATCTTCCAAATAAAACGCCATCTAATGCGATTGGTAGCGGAATTGATGCAAGTATCAAAGTTAATTTACTTATGACAGCACGTCGCTTTAGATTAATTTTTCTATCCATTTTGATTTTTGACATTAAAAAATTAAAAAAACGAATCAGATCTTCAATTAATATTATAGGCAAGGTTATTATTTTGGATATTAGGAAGAGAAAAATTAATGTCAAGTAATATGAGAAAAATTTTGAACTTGAGCTGATTTCGAATGTAAAAGAGTAAATAATAAAAAAAACGTAAAGCGAAGCAAAAGAAAAAATATAAATTAATCTTGTTCTTTTATTTAATATTGTTTTTATTCCTTGATAGAAATAGAACTCAATAAAAATTAAAATAAGAAAGAAAACAATTAATGAAATTATCAAAATAATCTATTGGTTTGATTCTTGTAATTTATTTGTAAATATTAATAATGTTCCTTACAATGAATATTGCTAAATTAACATTTATATGCAATTAATTGAAATTAATAAAATAGCAGCAGCATCTCAAAAAATTTCAAGTCTAGTTAGAGAGACAGAATGTCATAAATCAAATTATTTTTCTAAGTTATTTGATACAAACGTATTTTTAAAAAGAGAAGATCAGCAGATTGTTAAGTCATTTAAAATTCGTGGAGCATATAATAAAATTTTATCTCTTAATAAGTTTGAATTAAATAGAGGCTTAGTTTGTGCCAGTGCTGGAAATCATGCTCAGGGTTTTGCATTATCATGCAGTTATTTGCAAAATAAAGGAACAGTTTTCATACCTAGAAGTGTACCGCAATTGAAGGTTGATCGTATTAAGTACTTTGGTAAAAGTTTTATTGAAATTAATATGCATGGACTTAATTTTTATGATGCTTACGATCAAGCGAGAATATATACAAAAAAAAATGACATGGTTTTTATTCACCCTTTTGATGATATAAAGGTAATTGAAGGTCAAGCAACACTTTTTTTAGAAATGATCAATCAAGTTGACTTTGAGATTGATTATCTATTTGTACCAATTGGAGGAGGAGGACTACTGTCAGGTGCTATCAATATCTTCAAACAAATTTCAAAATCAACCAAAGTAGTTGGTGTTCAAGTTAAGGGTGCACCTGCAATGAAAAATTCAATAGAATCGAATAAAATAATATCATTGAAAAATTTAGACAACTTTGTTGATGGAGCTGTTGTTAGAAAAGTTGGAAAAATTACTTATGAATTTTGTAAAAATTATCTTGATGAAATAGTTGTTGTGGATGAGGGTGAAATATGTCACAATATATTAGCCTTAGCAGATAATGAAAACATAACTGCTGAGCCTGCAGGAGCAATGTCAATTGCTGCTTTGAGAAAATTTAAACATAAAATAAAGAACAAAAATGTGATGTGTTTGATATGCGGTGGTAATAATGATCCTAAAAGATATCCAGAAATAAAGAAAAGATCCGAAAAGTGGTTTTCTCAAATGAAAAATACCATAAATTAAGTTTTGCGGAGAGACGGGGATTCGAACCCCGGCGACAGTTACCCGTCGACAGATTAGCAATCTGCTCCATTACCACTCTGGCACCTCTCCAAAAGTTTTCAAATTTAAGTTTTTTTAAATATTTTTAGTTAGTTTTTTGACTAAATCGTTTTCACTGAAAAAAACTTTACCAATAACTTTTAGACTCGTATATGTTGGTATTGCTAATATCATTCCACCAATACCAAAAAGTAATCCTCCTGAGATAATCACAATAAAGATTTCGAGTGGATGGGACTTAACTGAATTGGAAAAAATATATGGTTGACTTATGAAGTTATCAATCAATTGTGCAATAGTGTAAAAAATCAAAATGTAAAATGAAGTTGGAGCTATAACTTCACTAAAATCCTGACCTAGGTTACTTGTCATTGACAGAAAAATCATTAAAAATACCCCAATTAGTGGCCCAACATATGGGATCAAATTTAAAAGTGCGCATATAAATGCAATAACTATCGCATCTTTAATTCCGAAAATTAGTAAACTAGCAGTGTATATGATAAATAATATAGAGACTTGTATAATTAGTCCAATAAAGTATCTAGATAGTAAGTTTTTTATTGCTTCAATAGATTTTTTAATCCTGCTTTTTAATTTCTTAGGAAATAATAAAACTATATTGTCTTCAAAATAAATTCCATCTTTGAGTAAAAAGAATGAAATGAACAACACTGACATAATCCCCAATGTTATGGAACTTAAAACGGAACCAATCCAATTTAAAATATTTGGTATTATTTCAACACTGTTTTTTGTAAGGTTTTCAAAATTTAAAATTGACTCACTTAATGATATGTTAAAACTCGTTAAATATTCATTTAATTCAGAGAATAAAATATTTAGCTTAATATTAAGTGAGTTTATATTTAGAAGCGATAAGTTTCTACCTTGTTCCAAAACTAGCGGAATTAAAAGAGAGATTAGGCCAGCTATAACTGAAGAAAGAATTAATAGAGCAAAAATGCTAGATAGTGTTGAGTTCAGTTTTAATTTATTATTTAAAAATTTGACAATGGGTCTTAAAACTAGAGCTAATACACATGCGATTAGTACATAACCAATCACAACTTTTAATTTAACAATTAAGAAAATTGTTAAAATAGCTAATGATATATATGTTAAAAGCTTTAAAGCTAATTTATCATTACCTGTTTTCATTTTGGGCAAATATATTATTTAAAAGTTGAAAAAGCACTAGAAACGATAATTGCTGCTGTTTCAGCTCTTAATCTACTATTACCAAGGGACACAGGAGTGAACCTATTTTTGATTGAATGATTAATTTCTTCGTTATTGAAATCTCCCTCTGGACCAATTAGAAATTTGACAGCCCCATCAAGTTTTATAATTTTTGAAATAGGAATTTTTTTAATATTGCGACAGGTACATATAAATTTAGATTCTTCAGTTGAATTAGTGCAAAACGATTCAAAAAATTCCAAGTTGTTAAGCTTAGGCATTGAATATTTCAATGATTGTTTCATTGCTGAAATAATTTTATTTTTTGATCTAACCACATTTATATTTTTTTTTACGGTATTTTTACTAATTATTGGAGTTATTTCCTTAATTCCAATTTCTGTTGCCTTTTCTAAAAAAAACTCAAATCTAGTAGATGACTTTAAAAGACATATGCCAATATGTAGGTTGTTTGAGTTTTTTTTCTCTACACTATTTCTTATTGTAAAGTAAATTTTCTTTTTTTCAATTTTTTCTATTGCACATTCAAATCCAAATCCCTTACCATTTGTAAATTCAATTATATCACCAATTTTTTTTCTCTTAACTCTCAATATGTGTTTAACATCCTCATTGTCTAAAATAAATTTCTTAGTATTTTTATCAATATTTGAATTATAAAAAAGCTCCATTATAGTTTATACTTTGCATCTGATGAAGAATCAAGCCTCCCAAATTTTTTATTTTTATATTTTAAATATCCTACTATAGCTATCATTGCAGCATTATCTGTTGTGTATTCCAATTTTGGAAAATAATGATTTACATTTTCCATTTTTGATCTAAAAACATCTCTTATCATTGAGTTAGCAGATACCCCACCTCCATATACTACATCACAGAGTTTAGTTTTTTGGATTGCTTTTTCTACTTTTTGATATAAAATTTCTGTAATTGTGCTTTGTAATGATGCACATAGATTATTTATTTCATTTGAAATAAATGAGGGATCTTTCTCATATTCTGAGATAACGAATCTTTTAAAGTTTGTTTTTAGTCCACTAAAACTAAAATTAAGTTTGTCAACTTTTGGAATTGTGAAACTAAATCTATTTTTAATACCTTTTTTTGATAGTTTGTCAATTGCCGGTCCGGCTGGGTAATCCAGTCCTAGTATTTTCCCACATTTATCAAATGCTTCACCAATTGAGTCATCCAAAGTCTCGCCTATTATTTCCATATCAAAATAATCATTACAACTTAAAATTTGTGTATGACCACCAGAAATGTTTACACCTAAAAATGGAAATCCGCTTTTCTTCTTATTTTCATCGTATATGAAGTGTGATAAAATATGTGCTTGCATGTGATGAACCTCTATTAGAGGAATATTTAATCCGATAGAGAGTGACTTAGCAAATGACCCTCCAACTAAGAGTGAACCTAATAATCCAGGTCCCTTGGTATAAGCAATTGCATCTATGTCTTTTTTTGCGATATTTGCATTATCAATGGCCTGTTTTACAACTGGAATAATGTTTTTTTGATGAGCTCTTGAGGCTAGTTCAGGAACAACACCTCCGTAATTTTGGTGAACCGTCTGATTAGCTATGATATTAGATAAAACCTTGTTATCTTGAATTATTGCCGCTGATGTTTCATCACATGATGATTCAATTCCTAGGATTGTTACAGGCATAATTGTTGTAAATTTTAAATAAAAATTATTATCAAAAATAAAAAATCAAATATTAAAAGAATATTTTTCTCAATTTTAATAACTATGTCCTTGCTTTTAGTCATTGGTTTTTATTTGGCTGAAAAAAATCTTTCTAAAATTATTTCATCAAATATCTCAAATAATAACTTTGATATTTCAATCAATGAAATAAATTTAAATTTTAATGGTAAAATTTCTATTGACGATTTTATTATTTACAATAAGCAAAGAGACACGATACTCTATGCAAAATCTTTCAGTGCCAGTCCATCTGAACTAATTAATTATTTTAGAGACGAAAAATCAACTTTAAAGAGTATAAGATTTGATGGTGGTTTTTTAAATACGTATAACTATAATTCTCCTGATTTATCATTAAACCAAAATGGGCTTATATTCGATCAAAAACTAAATACTTTTGACGTACAAAATATTGAATTTTCCGATTTTAATATTTTTATAAAACAAGGAGGTAAAAAATATACAATTTCAAATAAGGAAATAAAAATAGAAAATTTTATCAGAGATAATGGGTTCACACAATTTTCCATTACTTATTTGAAATCTAAAATTAATGAAAGAGAAATATCCTTTCAATCTAATATTATCATAAATGATAATGAAGTAAAGTTTGAATTTGAAAACTTTACTGTTGGTAAATCTGTTTTTAATGGAAATATCAATTTAACAAACATTTATGATATCGAAAACTTTAAATATGAAGGTTTTCTAAAAAATTCATTTTTAAATAGCTCAGATTTTAGTACTAATAATATTAATTTAGACCTTGAACTTAAATCACTTTTTAATGGTGATCTTAATGGACTTACTCTCAATGATTTAATTGTAAAAAGTTTTGAAAACGAGCTTGAAGCAGATTTATTTTTTGATTTTTCTGAAAATATATATAACTCAGATATCAAATTAGACTTAAAAAAATTTAATTCATCTACAATTTTTCTTTATAACCTATACCCTGACTTATTTGGAAGAATTATTCCTTCAGCTTTTAAAAACATCGGAAAACTAAAAATTGATGGAGTTTTGAGTAAAAATGGAGATTTTATATTATCAAGTGCGAATATTCATACAGAATTTGGGGGCCTTGATTATAATATAAAACTTTCAAATTTAAAAGATATCAATGCTTCGAAATATGAAGGAAATTTTAATGGTAATAACTTTGATTTAGCTCAAATAATAAATCTTCCCTTTGAACTACAATCAGATTTCAAGTTTAATATCAATGGTGAAGGTTTTGATGAAGAAAACCTAAAATCCTCTGTTGTTGGTCAAATGAATAATCTTCTTATCAATAAATATTCATATCAAAATATTTTTATTAACGGAGAAGTAAGTGATAAGCTTTTTAAAGGATCACTGATTGTTAGTGATGATAATTTAGATTTAAATTTTGATGGATTAATTAATTATTCAAATGATTTAGTTGAATATGATTTTAACACTCTAATAAAAAAAGCAAATCTTAATAAAATAAATGTTACTAATATTAAAGATCAATCCATTAGTGGAAATATTAATACAAAATTGATTGGCGAGACCTTTGAATCTATGATTGGTGACATAGCCTTTAATGATTTTATCCTAAATAGCCTTGATGGCAAGTACATCTTTGAAAATTTAACTATCCAATCTAGGATTAACAATAATAAAAGATTTTATAATATTAATTCTGAGGATGCAATTTCAGGTATTTTGATAGGAGATTTTAACTTTTTAGCTATTCCATCATTAATAAAAAATTCAATTTTATCGAACTATGATAATCATGTGGTTTCAAAAAATTATGGAGATTTTAACTTGAATTTTAACTTGAATTTAAAACCAAAATTTGTTAATATTATAAGTCAAGACTTCACAATAGATCAAAATACCTTTTTGAGCGGTGAATTTAATCTAGATAATTACCAATTAAAAATTCAAACACCAAGTTTTCAGTTTTCAAAAATTAGAATCGATGACATTAAATTAAATATCTCAAACAATTCAGGAAAAATAAATGTCAACTCTATAGAATCTGACTACTTTAATGGGAAAAATATTGAAATTTCGCTCTCAAAGGTTAATGACTATACTGATGTTGAAGTAAATTTTATACAGTCAGATAATAATATTGGATCTTTTCAGTTTGAGCATACAATAAATGATAATCAAAGATCTGAGTTTTTATTTAAGGATCTTAAATTTGCTTATAATAGTACTTCTTGGCAGCTTAAAAGACAACCAAAAAGTAAGAGCAGAAACCTATTAGTTATTGGTGATGAATACAGAGAACTTAAGCCAACTAATATTTTTTCGTCTAATCAAAGTGTTGAGTTTAATTATTTTGATGATAAGAGAGATTTTGTTTTTTCATCTGATTTCGATAATGTAGAGTTTTCCTCAATAATACCCCGTCCTAAAAATATATTGTATGAAGGCAAAATTAATGGCTCGATCGAACTTAAAAAATCAGGTGGTCTTTATTTAGGAAGTTCTGATGTAAAAATTGACTCTTTTTCAGCAAATGGCAGTATTTTGGGTAATGCTAAATTATCCATAAATAATTCAAAAAATTTAGATAGTTATAATTTAGATTTTTTGATTAAAAATAATAATCAAAGTATTTTTGACTTATCTGGTATTTTTAGAATAGAAGAGGATGATTTTCCTCTTGATTTTAAGTTGACAACAAGGGATTTTAATATTTCACCTTTCTCTGCAATTGGTCAAAATGTTCTTCAAAATTTTAAAGGTAAATTTAATTCTGATATATATGTTAGTGGCACTTTCTACAATCCCAATTTTGAGGGATCTATAATAACTCAAAACTCGAGTTTTGATGTTCCATATTTGGGTTTACGTTATGGATTTCTCGATAATCCAACCTTTGTTCTTTTTGATCAAACAATCTTGATTAATGATTTTATTTTAGAAGAAAAAAAATCTAATACAACTGGAATAATGAATGGAAAGATATCCCATAACCGATTAAAAGATTGGTTTTTGGATTTCAAAATTGAATCTGAAAAATTGCTGGCGATGGACACTCAGGCATCTGAAAATGAATACTATTATGGAACAGGTTTTTTAAACGGATCTGCTAATTTTATTGGTCCTGGGAAAGATTTAGATATTGAAATTAATGGTTCAACTGAGGAAAATACAAAAATTATAATTCCAATAAGATATGGTGATGGTTTAGCTCAATTATCATATCTATCTTTTAAAGAAAATGACAATAATTCAACTTTGAATTTAATTAACAAAGGTTTAGAAGTTTTTTTAAACTTAAATATTAATGATAATGCTCAAATTGATATAATATTTGATCAAAAAACAGGTTCAAAGATTTCAGGATTCGGAAACGGTCAATTTAAGGTTGTTTCTGATTATTCTGACAACTTCACAATTGATGGTGAATATAGCGTTGAATCGGGATATTATTTTTACAAAAATTTTGGTATTGTTGAAAGAGTTTTTGATTTGAACAAAGGAGCAAGTATAGTATGGAATGGTGATCCCTACAAAGGATTGATTGATGCAAAAGCAAGGTACAGTGTTCCTGGGGGTGCAAATCCTGCACCATTAATTCAAAATACTTCTTTTAATAGAAAAATTCCTACATATGTTGATGTTGAACTTCAAGGAGAACTTTCAAATCTAGAAACACCAAAGTTTGAAATTATCTTTCCAAACACTAGCGGTTCAATAAAATCAGAGTTGGATTATTATCTTAATGATTATGAAAAAAAACAAACTCAAGCTATATCATTAATTTCTCAGGGTTATTTTATTAACAGTTCATCATCAAGTCTTGTATCAGCGCAGACCATAACAAATAATTTATTTCAAAGAGCTTCTGGAATTATTGATGATCTGCTTGCAAGTGATGATGATAAAATGAATTTGGGAATAAATTATGAACAGGGTGACAAACTTTCAACATCAAGCCTGCTAAATCGAGATAGAATAGGTCTATCTTTACAAAGTGAGATAAGTGATAAGATTTTAATTAATGGAAAAATTGGAGTTCCAGTTAGTGGATCTGAAGAAAATGTAATTTTAGGAAATGTTCAGATTGATTTTTTATTAAACGATTCCGGTACTTTAAGGGCAAAAGTTTTTAATAAGGAAAATGAATATCAGTTTTTTGGTGATGAAATTGGTTTTACTCAAGGGTTTGGTATCTTCTATGATGTGGAATTTGATAGTTTTTCCGAATTATTATCAAATTTAAAAAAGACTAAAAAAGAGAAATAATCTTTATATTTAGGATTCAACAATTTTTTAACCATGAAACAAAATATTATCCCTAAAAGGTTATTTAGTGCTAGTTGCTTTGCCCTAATCACAACTGCAATGACTTTTGCAATAAGAGTCAAATTAGAAATGGTTTTTAATGAAGACTATTTACTTACGCTAGAAGAAATTGGTTATGCTTTTGCACCAGCTTTTTGGGGCTTTACATTAGCAATGATGATAGGAGGGTTTTTTGTTGATTTATTTGGAATGAAAAAGATAATGAACATCGCCTTTTTGGGTCATTTGATTGGGATTATCGTAACCATTTTAGCAAGAGATTATATCACATTATTTTGGGGTACTACTCTGATTGGAGTCGCAAATGGAATGGTTGAAGCGGCATGCAATCCTCTTGTTGCAACACTTTATCCAAATGAAAAAACTAAAATGCTAAACAGATTTCATGTTTGGTTCCCCGGTGGAATAGTTATTGGTGGTGTACTTGGATTTATAATTATGGATTTTATGGGACTAAGTTGGATGATTTTAGCTGGTACATTATTGATTCCACTTTTTATTTACGGTTTTTTATTTTTTAATGCTCAATTTCCTAAAACTGAAAGGGTAACTAGTGGAATTTCTTACAGAGATATGATTAAAAACTGCTTTAAACCAATTTTTATTTTTATGTTATTGTGTATGATGCTTACAGCAGCAACTGAGCTTGGTACAACTCAAAGAATTGAAGTTTTATTGGGAAAATCTTTAGAGTCCCCAATTTTAATATTAGTTTTTATAAATGGATTAATGGCTTTAGGCAGGCTATACGCTGGACAAATTGTTCACAAACTAAGTATTACAAAAGTTTTATTATTTTCCGCAGTATTCTCAACTATAGGTTTGTTCTTACTTGCAAATACAAGTGGAGCGATGACATTTTTAGCTGCTGCAGTTTTTGCTATTGGTGTTTGTTATTTTTGGCCAACTATGCTCTCCTTTGTCTCTGAGAAAATTCCAGAAAGTGGAGCCTTAGGTTTATCATTAATGGGTGGGGCTGGAATGTTATCTGTTTCCTTTGTTTTACCGCAAATGGGTAAGTTAATGGACGCAAATACAACTGGCTCAGAATTACTCTTGTTATATGCATATATTCCTGCATTATTAATTGTTGCATTTCTAATTCTTCATATTTATGTTAAAACAAAAAAAATATGAAAAAAAAAATTAGATTAGGTTTTATAGGCGGTGGGTATAATTCCTTAATAGGTGTACTTCACAAAGTTTCAGCTTACATGCACGACAGATATGAAATTGTTGGAGGTGTTTTTAACTCTAAATATGAGGATAGTATTGAGTCCGCTAGACAAATTGGTATCAGAAGGGACAGGATATATAAAGATATTGATAATATGATAGCGAGTGAGAAAGAAATACCAAATGAATCAAGAATTGAAGCAGTTTGTATTTTAACACCAAATAATTCTCATTTTGAGATTGCAAAAAAATTTCTTGACAATAAATATCATATAATATGTGAAAAACCGTTAACAATTTCATTAAATGAAGCCAAGCAATTACTTTCTATCAAAGAGAAAAATAATTTAGTTTTTGCAGTTACACATACATATACTGGCTATCCGATGGTAAGACAAATGACAAAAATGATTTCTGAGGGACTAATAGGAAACATTCAGAGAGTTGATGCTCAATATTTACAAGGTTGGATTAATCCAATAATTCATGAAAAGAAAAAAAGAAAAAGTTCATGGAGATTAGATCCAAAAATTAGCGGAATAAGTTCATGTGTTGCTGATATTGGAACTCACGCATTTAATATGCTTGAACTAGTTAGTGGTTTGAAGGTTCATAAAATACTCGCTGATTTAAATAATCTTTACAAGGATAATCCACTTGATATTGATGCTAATATTTTAGTTAGAATGAATAATGGAGCAAAAGGGGTGATTAGATCAAGTCAAATTGCTACTGGTGAGGAAAATAATTTAAGAGTTAATGTATATGGTGATAAAGGATATTTAAAATGGCAACAAGAAAACCCAAATAAACTTTACTTTTTAAAAGAAAATGAACCAATAAAGGTTCTAAAACCAGGACATGATTATAATTATCCAATTTCCCTCAATTCATCAAAGTTGCCACCAGGGCATCCAGAGGGTATATTTGATGCAATGGGTAACATTTATTTAGGTGCTGCAAAAGCTATTCGTGGTGATAATTTTTATGATCATGAATTTCCAACTATTCAAGAGGGAGTCAGGGGAATGGATTTTATTGAAAAAGTAATTGATTCTCACAATAGAGGAAACGTTTGGCTAGAATTAGAAAAATAACTTAATCCTTTCCAAAATTTAACTTAATTTTGCCAAAGTATAAATGAAAACTATAGGAGTTTTAACGTCTGGAGGTGATTCACCTGGAATGAATACAGCCCTGAGATCTATTGTTAGAACCTGTGCACATTATAATATTAAATGTGTTGGTATAGTTCGGGGATATTCCGGGCTTATAGAAAATAATACTAAAATACTTAATACTAGGAGTGTAAGGGGGATTATAAATAAAGGTGGTACATTTTTATACTCAGCAAGATGTGATGAGTTTAGACTATCTGACGGAAGGAAAAAGGCCTACAAAAACTTAATAAAGAATAATATTGATGGTTTGATTGTGATTGGAGGAGATGGCTCTTTCACCGGAGCTTCAAAACTTAAGGATGAATTTAATTTTCCAGTAATTGGAATACCCGGTACAATCGACAATGACATATTTGGAACTTCACACACATTGGGTTATGACACTGCTTTGAATACAGTAATGGATGCTATCGACAAGATTAGGGATTCTGCTATATCTCATGATAGATTGTTTTTTGTTGAAGTAATGGGTAAAGATGCAGGCTACATTGCACTGAGGTCCGGAATTGCTATTGGTGCCCAAGAAATTTTAATCCCTGAGGTTAAAACAAATATTAGTCAGCTGATTAATTCACTTAAAAACAGTAAGAAATCTGGAAAAACATCAAGTATTATTGTGGTTGCTGAGGGTTATAAACCAGGTAAAAATGTATATCAAATTGCTGATGAAATCCAAGAGAAATTACCTAATTATCAAGTGCGAGTTTCTGTTTTGGGGCACATACAAAGAGGGGGAAGACCTAGTTGTTTTGATAGAGTTTTGGGGACAAAAATGGGTGTTAAGGCAGTTGAATTATTAAAAGACGGAAAAAATGGAACAATGGTTGGTACTCAGCATGGAAAAATTATAACGGTTCCACTAAAAAAAGCCATTTCTGAAAAGACAAAAATTAATAAGGACTTACTTAGAATTTCAAAAATTATGAATACTTAATAATATAATATGAAAAAAATTAAAATTGGAATAAATGGTTTTGGAAGAATTGGTAGGATGGTTCTAAGGTCTGCTATTGTTAGGGGAGATATTGAAGTTGTTGCGATTAATGATTTACTAGACATTAAACATCTTGCATATTTACTAAAATACGACTCAGTTCATGGTGTCTTCGGTGCTAAAATATCTCATGATGAAAATCACCTGTATGTAAATGATCAAAAAATAATAATATCTGCTCAAAGAAATCCTAATGAAATTTCTTGGGACAGCAAGGGAGTTGATGTTGTTCTTGAATGTACAGGCCTTTTTACAACTCTGGATACAGCTAAGCTTCACCTCGATGGAGGAGCACCTAAAGTTGTAATTTCAGCACCATCTAAAGATGCCCCAATGTTTGTCATGGGAGTTAATCACAAGGATGTAAAGTCAACTGATTTGATTATTTCAAATGCTAGTTGTACAACAAATTGTCTCGCCCCTCCTATTAAGGTGTTAAATGATAATTTTGGGGTTGAGGAAGCATTGATGACAACTGTTCATGCTGTTACTGCGACTCAATTTACTGTTGATGGTCCATCAAAAAAAGATTACAGAGGAGGAAGAAGTTCATTGCTTAATATTATCCCAGCTTCAACTGGTGCAGCTAAAGCAGTAACAAAAGTAATACCATCTCTTGAAGGAAAAATAACTGGCATGGCATTTCGTGTACCAACTGCGAACGTTTCTGTGGTTGATTTAACAGTTAAATTAGAAAAAGAAACATCCTACAACGAAATTATGTCGGTCATGAAAAATAGCTCTGATAATGAAATGAAAAACATTTTAGGCTTTACTGATGAAGATGTGGTCTCTCAAGATTTCATAGGTGACGCAAGAACGTCAATTGTAGATTCTAAAGCTGGTATTCAGTTAAATTCAAAATTTTATAAAATTATTTGCTGGTATGATAATGAAGCTGGTTACTCTAACAAACTTATTGATCTGGCCATTCACTCAAATGGTTAAATTTTTATATGAAGCTTATAGTTGATAGTGGCTCTACAAAAACTGATTGGATTAGTGTTGATAAAAATGGCTCTAAAATATTTGAAACCCAAACTTTAGGACTTAACCCTCAAGTTTTAACCAGCAACATTATTGAGGAGAGAGTAATTAATAATTTTGAACTTTATCAGAACAGAAAAAAAATAACCCATTTATATTTTTATGGTGCAGGTTGTGGAACTGAGCCACCCAGAATACTTATAAAAAAAGTTTTTGAGTCCATATTCTCTAATGCTTCAATTACAATTAAAGAGGACACATATGCTGCGGTTTATGCTTGCTCAGATCAAGGTTTAAAATCAATTGTTTCTATCATTGGTACAGGATCTAATTGTACATATTTTGATGGTCAAAATATTATTCAAAAGGTAACCTCTCTTGGTTATATTCTTATGGATGATGCAAGTGGAAATTATTTTGGCAGACAGCTAATAAGAGATTATTTTTTTGAAAAAATGCCATCATCGGTTTCTAAAGAGTTTTACAGGAAATACCGATTAGATGCCAGTGAAATTAAAGATAGATTGTATAAAAAACCAAATCCAAATACATACTTGGCTAAATTTGCTAAGTTTATGATAGAAAATAAAGATTTAAACTATTGTAATAAATTAATTATAAAAGGTTTTAGTTTGTTTATTAAAAATCAAATTGAACAATTTGAAGACTGTAGAGAAATTCCTTTACACTTTGTTGGTTCTATTGGTTTTTACCTCAAGGATGAATTAAAAAAGGTTTTAGAAAAAAATGATTTGAAATTGGGTAAGGTTTTAAGAAGGCCAATAGAGGGACTTGTTGATTATCACCAAAATAATTCTAATTCTTAAATATAGCTATCATATCAATCTCAACATTTACACCAAGTGGTAATCCACTCACCTCAATTGTTGTTCTAGCAGGTGGATTTGATTTAAAATAAGACCCATAAACCTTATTAACAACTGAAAAATCTTTCATATCAGTTAAATAAATTTTAGTCCTAACTACGTTTTCGAACTTTAAACCAGCCTCATTAAGAATATTTTCAAGATTTTTCATTATTTGAGTGGCTTCATCTTCAATATTGCTCTTTATGATTGTATTTGATAATGGATCAATAGCAACTTGACCAGAAATATAAAGAGTATTTCCAGCTTTTACAGCCTGGCTATATGGACCAACTGGTTTTGGAGCTTTTTCAGTATTTATTATTGTTTTCATATTGCTTTGTTGGTATATAGATGAACTATATAAAATTAGAAAAATAAATAAAATTCCTTTCATAATTACAGTCTTTTATCAGGCTCTCTCCTTTTGTCATACTTAAGATCGCTGAGGAATCCTGATTTGATACCAATGAAAAAATACCATGACTCTCTGTTGCTAAATGGAACCCAACTAAAATTCATTTTCCAACTATCTAGATCTCTCTCAAATCTCAACTGCGTATAAGTAAAGCCCTTATTTTTAAAATCATATCCAGAGGAGCCTCCAATTTTCCACTTTTTTGATAACATAATATTTCCAGAGAACATTAATGAATTATTTCCAATCTTTTTTTGGCCTCTGTTGTTTAGGTATGTAAGTGAATGGGCAAATCTAAAATCCCATTGGATTTTATTATTGTATTCAGTAGTATTTTCATTTTTTTCATCATTTAAATCTTCACTATCAAAAGTACTTCGTGAGAGATCGTCACTTGATCCAAATAAATCATCTGCTCTACCACCACCAGTTAGGTTTTCAATATTATCATTATTAGAACCTTCCCCAATTGACTTACTATCAATTGAAAAAGACATATTTATGTTCGCACTTGTCATCCTAAATAACTTTCCATTATTTATGTTTAATTTATTAATTCTTGTGCCTGATTCATTTATCTGATAAGGATCAAATGTAGCTCCAAGATTGATATTTAATTTATTATTAAAAAGATTTGTTCCGCCTGTCATTCTAACCGGACTTAATTTTAGTGAGTCTGAAGCCAAGTTGTAGCTTGTGGAAAAATTTAGATTATTCAAAATTGTTATTTTTTTTGATTCTTGGGCTAAACTATCTTTAGACCTAACTTTGGCCTCAAGATTATTACTTACCTGTAAACCAATTGAACTAGAATAGGTTCGAGATGGTAAACCAAAAAAATTATCTTCAAATCTTGTATATTCTGCAGTATTTCCATTTGCATCAATGATGTATGTATCATAATACTCATCAAAGCTTGGTCTAATACTATAATTTATTGATGGTCTTATTACATGCCTTAAAGCTTCAATTTTTGATTCCTTTTTAAAGTTAAAAAGTCCATATATCGTTGTACCTACACCCATACCAAAGTTATACTGACTGAATCTGTCAAAGCCTTTAATTATAACTTTATTTCCTGAATTTTCCGTTTCGGAGTCATAGTCATTTCTTTTTATTGTGGATCCAGTCCAAACTTCTTCATAATTTCCACTCATACTAACACTAAGATGTTTTAATACTTTAAAATTTGTACTTATTGGAACGGAGTGTTTCATTCCATACTTTGCGTCATCAAACATCTCTTTCTTTAAGAAAAGTGAATCTGTTGTTGTAACTCGATTTTCACCCCTGAAGTTGTATTGCATATTTATATTCTTTAAAATGCCCTTTTTTTGACCATTCCGCTTCACGAATGGATATATTCTTTCTACACTACCTTGGAATGTTGGTAAAACTAAGTTTACACTATTAGATCTTGTATTTTGAGAATGTGAGGCACTAAGGGACATATTCACAGAGGGATATCCTCTGAATGTTTTTGAATAAGAAACGGATGAATTTAAAGAGTTATTTAGAAAGTTTGGTGTATTGATTTGATTCAGCGATTCTCTAAAATAATTACTACTACCTAAATTAACAGATGCTGAAAACCTACTGTTTGGGTTGGCTTTTGAGTCTTGTGAGTGTGACCATCTAAAATTGTAAATATTTGATTTCGAATAGCCCGGAAGTCCTCTTTCACCATCAATGAGATTTTCAAAGCGTATACTTAGCCTTCCATTGTAATTATATCTTTTTTTATAGGTTGACTCTACCCTAAAACCATAGCTTCCGTTAGTATAATAATCACCAAGGAGAGTTAAATCGAAAAAGTCAGATGCTGCTATGTAATAACCTCCGTTTTGAAAAAAATAACCTCTTCTGTTAGTTTGTCCAATGGATGGAAATATAAAACCTGAGTTCCTGTCTTGTGCTAATGGAAAATAACCAAAAGGTAAAAAAATTGGTGTAGGAACATCGTATATGTATAAATTACTTGGTCCAGCGATTATTTTATTATTTGGAATAAATTTTCCAGACCTAATTCTTATATAATATTCGGGATCTTCAATATTTCTTGATGTTGTCACTTTAGCTTCCTTTATAAAATAGACTGAATCATTTTCCTTTTTTGTTGCTTCGGAAAATACATTCATTTCATTTTGTTTTGTTTTTGAATTCCAAATAAGAGCTTTTTTAGTTTCAAAATTGTATCTAATGGAATCAGGATTTATTTCTTCACCAGCTTGTTTAAAAATTGGACTTTGTACAAGATTTCCTAAAGAGTCTTTAATTCTACCAGCAGAAACAATATTAGTTTCCCAATTAAATTTTATTATTCCTGATTGTAATTCAATATCTGTATAATAAAGTTCAGCTCTATCAAATAACGTAATAATCTTATTTTTATTATCAACACTTACATATCCTTTTGCTTTTCTATCAACCTTGTCAATTAAAAATTTACTTTTTGTTATAGTATCAACAATTGTGGAATCAATACTTTTTTCTTGTGCACGTATTAGACAACTAGATAGTATGAGTATTAAGCTTATTAAAACACAGTTTGTATGTTTATTATTTATATGCAAACCTTGTATGATTTAACTAAATTAATGATAATTTTATTAGAGAAGTAAAATGGATTTTTATAGATACTTACTGATTTTTTTATTATTTATTAATTATAATATTTTTTCTCAATCTCTCGACTCTAATTTTACTCTGGTAATTGATCCTGGTCACGGGGGAAAAGATCCTGGAAATACAGGTAATGGATATTTAGAAAAAAAAATTGCACTCAGTATTGGACTTAAAATAGGAGACAGGTTAAAAAATAATAATATAAATATCATCTATACCAGAAAGTCTGATGTATTTGTTGATTTATATAGACGAGCAAAAATAGCAAATGATGTAGAAGCTGATTTATTTATTTCAATTCACTGTGATGCACACACATCAAATGCATATGGGGCTGGAACTTTTGTTTTGGGCCTTCATGCTAATGAAAGAAATTTTAAAATTGCACAAAAAGAAAATTCTGTAATTTTTTTAGAAGATGATTATCAACAGAAATATGCTGGTTTTGATCCAAATAACCCAGAATCTGTGATTAGTTTGGTTTTAATGCAAGAAGATTATCTAGATAAAAGCATAGTAGCTGCAAATTTTATTCAAAAATCGTTTGTAAATAGATTGAAGAGAAGAGATAGAACAGTAAAACAAGCAGGTTTTTTAGTTTTAAGAAACACCTACATGCCAAGTGTTTTGGTAGAAACAGGATTTTTAACAAATAAAAGCGAAGGGAGTTATTTAAATTCAAATAAAGGGCAAAATGAAATGGCTGATGCGATATCAGAAGCTATAATTAATTATTTTAAAGCACTAGATAATCTTCCAAATATTAATAGAGGTAAAAAAGAAATTAAAAAAAACTTAGATATATATGAGTTTAAAATTCAAATTTCTGCTTCAAAAACATTATTACCTCTAAAAAAATATAATTTTAATGGGTTAACAAACCTATCCGTAAAAAAAGAAGGTAGCATTTATAAATATTTTTTTGGGTCTACTTCAAATTATAATGAAGCAAAAAAATTATTAAGAAAATCAAAAAATTATGGTTACAAGTCTTCTTTCATTATTTTAGAAAAAAATGGAGAAACTTATGATTTAGAAAAATACCTAAATGAATTATAACTTTAATTTATAAATTTGAATACTAAATGAAATTATCACACGAAATTAAAACCGCACTTCTAGTTCTTTCAGGTATCTTTCTGTTTGTTGTAATGATTAACTACCTAAAATCAAATGATATTTTTGTGTCAGATAGGTCATTTTATGCAATTTATGATGATGTGGAAGGTGTTTCAGCTGGAACACCTGTAAC
>QOQA01000017.1 GCA_003331875.1 Cryomorphaceae bacterium
ACAACAGCTGCGAAGAAAACAACAGCTGCGAAGAAAACAACAGCTGCGAAGAAAACAACAGCTGCGAAGAAAACAACAGCTGCGAAGAAAATAACAGTTGCAAAGAAAATATCTGCTGAAAGTAAAACTAAATCAGAAAAAAAAGCAGATTCTAAGTCTAAATCAAAAAAATTGAAAGTAGAAAGTCCCGATGATTTTGATTGGTCTATGTTTGAGGAAGGGATTGAGGTTATAGAAGAAAAGAAGATTATTGAATTTGAAAAATTAATAGATGAGAATTTTGTTGATACTTATGACGAAAATGTAATTCAAGGTACTGTTATTAATATTACTGAAAGAGAGGCAATTATTGATATCAACGCTAAGTCTGAAGGCGTTATTTCTTTAAATGAATTTAGATATAATCCTGGCCTCAAGGTTGGAGATAAGGTTGAGGTAATTGTTGATATACAAGAAGACAAAACTGGTCAACTTGTTTTGTCACACAGAAAGGCAAGAACAATAAAAGCTTGGGAGAGGGTTATTGAAGCACACGATAAAGAAACTGTTGTTACCGGATTCGTTAAATGCCGAACAAAAGGTGGGATGATTGTTGATATTTTTGGTTTAGAGGCATTTTTGCCAGGATCCCAAATTGATGTTAAACCAATACGTGATTACGATCAATATTTGAATAAAAACATGGAATTCAGAATCGTAAAAATAAATCATGAGTTTAAAAATGTTGTAGTCTCTCATAAAGCTTTAATTGAGGCTGACATTGAAGAACAGAAAAAAGAAATTATTTCACAACTAGAAAAAGGACAAGTTCTTGAGGGTATTGTTAAAAATATTACCACATATGGTGTTTTTGTTGATCTTGGAGGAGTAGATGGATTAATTCATATCACCGATTTATCTTGGAATAGAATTAATCATCCTACTGAAATATTAGAGTTAGATCAAAAATTAAATGTAGTAATTTTAGATTTTGATGATGATAAATCAAGAATACAACTAGGCGTAAAACAATTGAGTGATCATCCTTGGGAAAATCTTGATTCAAAACTAAAAGAAGGTGACAAAGTTAAAGGTAAAGTCTCCGTTTTGGCTGATTATGGAGCATTTATTGAGATTGCTGAGGGAGTAGAGGGTTTGGTTCACGTTTCTGAAATGTCTTGGTCAACTCACTTAAGATCTGCTCAAGATTTTGTTAATGTTGGTGATGAGGTAGAAACTGTTATACTTTCAATTGATAGAGAAGAAAGGAAAATGTCACTAGGCATTAAACAGTTGTCATCAGATCCATGGACTGATATAACCGAAAAATACCCAACTAAGTCTAAACACAAAGGAAAAATTAGAAATTTTACAAATTTTGGAGTCTTTGTAGAACTTGAAGAAGGTATCGACGGGTTGGTTTATATTTCTGACTTATCGTGGACAAAAAAAATTAAACATCCATCGGAACTTTTCCAAATTGGAGACGAAATTGAAGTTATTGTACTTGAACTTGATGTTGACGAACGAAAGTTAAGCTTAGGACATAAGCAGACAACTAAAAATCCATGGTTGATTTACGAAAAAACCTATGCTATTGACACCATTCATGAATTAAAAATTGATTCCATAACTGATAGAGGAGCCAACATAATTTTAAGTAAAGAACTTTTAGCTTTTGTCCCAAAAAAACATATGTTAAAAGAAGATGGTTCATTACTAAAAAAGGAAGATGTTGCAAATTTTAATGTTATTGAGTGTAATAGTGAATTTAAAAGAATTGTTCTATCGCATTTAGCAACATACTCTAAAAAGAAAGAAATATCGGGTAAGGTGAAAAAAGAAAAGATTGATAAATCAACTTTAGGTGATTTGGAAGTTCTAGTAGACTTGAAAAAGAAAATGGATGACGAAGATTAAAATTTAAAGATCAAAAATTTTTTTCACAATCCAATCTCCTAACTCACTTGTTGTCACATAGTTTGCTTGAGATAAATCCTTTGTTAATTTTCTGTTTTTGATTGACTCTCTAACAGCATAATCAATTAGATTTGATTCTTGAATTAAACCAAAGTCTTTGAACATCATAGAACATGATAATATAGTAGCTATAGGGTTAGCAATGTTTTTTCCAGTAGCTTCGGGATATGATCCATGTATTGGTTCATAAACAGATGTTTTTTCTCCAATTGATGCAGAGGGCATTAAACCAATAGAACCAGAAATCACTGATGCTTCATCAGTTAAGATGTCACCAAATAAATTACTAGTTATCAAAACATCATATTCAGATGGATTTTGAATAAGTCTCATGGCAACTGCATCTACAAATTCGTATGTAATATTGACCTCAGGATAGTTTGATTCCATTGATTGTATTGTTTCTCTCCATAATCTTGAGGATTCTAAAACATTAGCTTTATCTATACAACATAGTTTTTTAGACCTTTTCATAGAGAGATCAAATCCAACCTTTGCAATCCTTTCTATTTCATCTCTATTATAATAACAAGTGTCAAATGCAGAATTTCTATCGGAGGATCTGCCTCTATCTCCAAAATATATTCCGCTAGTTAGTTCTCTAACAAAAACAATATCGGTCCCCTCAATAATTTTTCTTTTTAATGGTGACATGTCAATTAATTCTTTAAAAGTAAATGTAGGACGAATGTTGGCATAAAGACCAAGCTTTTTTCTCATAGATAAAAGTCCTTGTTCTGGCCTAATTTTTAAACTAGGATCCTTATCAAATTTTGGATCTCCAATTGCTCCAAACAAAACTGCATCAGAATCTAAACATTTAGTATGAGTTTCATCAGGATAGGGATTGCCAACCTTTTTAATAGCATCTGCTCCAACAATTCCTTCATTCCAAGTAATTTTATGATTGTATTTTTTACAGATTGCGTCACAAACTTTTACAGCCTCATTTATAACTTCAGGTCCGATTCCATCACCTGATAATTTTGTAATCTTTAGATCCATTAAATTATATTTAACATTTTTTCAGTTGCTTTTATTGCTGATACAGTTTGATCAGAATCTAAACCTCTAGTAACAAACTCTTTGTTATCAGATTTTTTCCATGTGATAAAAGTCTCACATAGAGCATCTGAGTTACTGCCTGGTGGAATTGTAACTGAATAATCGATAAGTAGTGGAAGTTCTAAATTAATTTTTTTATAAAGTTTATTTAATGCTGACATGAATGCATCGAACTGACCATCACCTTTCCCATTCTCTTTATAGATCGTTCCATTACAATTAACCTCTATCATTGCAGATGGTTTATTATTTTTCTTGTGTTTAAGGTAATATGACTTGATTATTATTTCTTTTTTAAAATTAACTGTTTTTAATATATCGGATATAATGTAAGGTAAATCATCAGCAGAAACTTTTTCTTTTTTATCCCCTAATTCAATAACCCTGGCCGTAACCTTTTTAATTTCATCATCTGATAAGTTTAAACCTAAATTTTCTATATTTTTTTTGATGTTAGCTTTTCCAGAAGTTTTACCTAAAGCATATTTTCTTTTTCTTCCAAATCTTTCTGGAAGTAATTCGTTGTAGTATAAGTTATTTTTACTGTCTCCATCTGCATGAATACCAGCAGTTTGAGTAAAAACATTTTCACCAATAACGGGCTTATTTGGAGGTATTCTAAAACCACTGAATGTTGAAACCAATTTACTTACGTTATACAGGTTTCTTTCATTAATTTTTATACTATAATCTTTTAAAAAATCATTATTTGCAGCAATTATGCTAGCTAACGGCGTATTTCCAGCTCTTTCCCCCATTCCATTAATAGTTGAGTGGATACCATTACATCCAGCCTTAATTGCTTCTAAAGTATTAGCAACACTCAAATCATAGTCGTTGTGCCCATGAAAATCAAAATGTAGGTCGGGAAACTCATCACATAGACTATTTATGTATGAATACGTCATTGTAGGATTCAGAATACCCAATGTGTCAGGTAGCATAATCCTTTTAATACTAGTTCCGCTAAGTATATTAATAAATTCAAAAATATAATCGAGAGAACTTTTCATTCCATTACTCCAGTCTTCTAAATAAATATTAGAGCTTATTTTATTTTTGTCGGCCAATTCAATCATTTTTTTTACGTCACTAAAATGATCATTTTTTGATTTTCTTAATTGATACTTAAGATGATTTATAGATCCTTTTGCCAAAATATTTTGAACTTTTCCCCCACATTTTTTTAACCAATCAATTGATATTCCGTTGTCAATAAATGTGAGAACCTCAACTCTATCAATTAAATTATTTTTTTTTGACCACTTCATGATAGATTTGACAGCATCAAATTCTCCAGACGAAACTCGTGCTGATGCAACTTCAATTCGATCAATCTTTAGTTCGTTAATTAGAAGTTTTGTAATGGCTAGTTTTTCACTAGCCGAAAATGACATTCCTGAGGTTTGTTCACCATCTCTTAGGGTTGTATCCATAACCTCGATATTTTTCATTTTTATATGGGTGTATTTTTTGAAAAATTAATGATGGAGTCTTTAATGTTCAATAAATAATCAATATCATCAAATCCATTCAGCATATTATTTTTTTTGTATTCATTTATATTAAAATTTTCTGTCAATTCTGAATTTTTAATAGAAACACTTTGACTATTTAAATTAATGTTAACAATAGTCTCAGGATTTGTATAAACAAGTTCAAAGATTTTTTCTAAAAATGTTGAACTAACTTGAACAGGTAAAACACCAATATTTAGACAATTGTTTTTGAATATATCTGCAAAAAAACTAGAGATCACACATCTAAAGCCGTAATCATATATTGCCCAGGCAGCATGTTCACGTGATGATCCTGATCCAAAGTTTTTTCCAGCAACAAGAATATTTCCAGAAAATTTCTGATTATTGAGAACAAAATCTTTCTTTTTTTTATTGTTTTCATCATATCTCCAATCTCTAAACAAATTATCCCCGAAACCATTCCTCTCTGTTGCTTTTAAAAATCTAGCAGGAATAATCTGGTCTGTATCGATATTTTCAATTGGTAATGGAACTACAGTACTACTCAGCTTAACAAACTTATCGTAACTCATTTTATATTTTTCTTGGGTCAGTAATTTTTCCAGTAACAGCTGCCGCTGCTGCAACTACTGGACTTGCTAAAATTGTTCTTGCTCCAGGACCTTGTCTTCCCTCAAAATTTCTATTTGACGTACTTACAACATATTTTCCATTGGGGATTTTATCTTCATTCATTGCAAGACAGGCCGAGCAACCGGGTTCTCTTATTTCAAAACCAGAGTTTATAAGTATATCAAAAATACCCTCCTTTACAATTTCTTTATGAACATTGTGAGAACCAGGAACCAGCCATGCGGTAACATTTGGAGATTTTTTTTTACCCCTCACAAATTTGGCAAATTCTCTAAAATCTTCAATCCTTCCATTAGTACAACTACCCAAAAAAACATAATCAATTTTTTTACCAATCAAATTATCACCCTCATTAAAATTCATATATTTTAACGATTTTTCAAATGTTTCTTTATTTACATTTAGGTCTCTTGAAAAAGGTATTTTATTACTGATTGAAATACCCATACCAGGGTTTGTTCCATAAGTTATCATTGGTTCAATTTGATTTCCATCAAAAAGGTATTCCTTATCAAATAAGGCATTTTTTTCACTTCTGAGACTAATCCAGTATTTAGATAGTTCTAAAAATTCATCACCTTGAGGTGTAAACTCTTTGCCCTTTACATAATCAATTGTTTTTTTATCTGGCGCAATCATACCTCCTCTTGCTCCCATTTCAATACTCAAGTTGCAAACAGTCATTCTTCCCTCCATACTCATTTGCTTAAAAACATTACCAGCATACTCAACAAAATAACCAGTAGCACCAGATGTAGTAATTTGTGAGATAATATAAAGAGCTACATCTTTTGGTGTCACATGTTCTTTCAGATTACCATTAATGGTAATTCTCATCTTCTTCGGTTTAGGCTGTAAAACACACTGTGTTGATAAAACCATTTCAACCTCAGAAGTTCCAATCCCAAAAGCAATTGCTCCAAATGCTCCATGCGTTGAGGTGTGCGAATCACCACACACAATTGTGGCTCCTGGTAATGTAATTCCATTTTCTGGTCCAATGACATGAACTATACCATTTTTTTTGTGTCCTAATCCCCAAAAAGGTATTTCGTGTCTTTTAGCATTTAGTTTTAAGGTTTGTAGTTGTTTTGCAGATAAAGGATCTTTAATCGGTAGATTTTGGTTTTTTGTGGGTGTGTTATGATCTGCTGTGGCAAAAGTTTTCTCTGGAAACAGAACATTCAGCTTACGATTAGTTAACCCTAAAAATGCGACTGGACTTGTCACTTCATGTACTAAGTGTCTATCAATAAATAGGACATCTGGTCCATTTTTAATTTTTTTAACGACATGAGAATCCCAAACTTTATCAAATAATGTATTAGACATATTTTATATTAATGCTTGTTTTATTATTCCTGGCAAATCTGTGTCCTTAACCTCTTTGTTCATATCAGCAAATTTTAAAAAAAATTTATAAACTTTATCTAATTCAATTTTACTTAAATTGAATCCTACTTTTTTAGATCTATATGCAACTGCAGCTCTACCACTTCTTGCTGTAAGAACAATTGAAGATTCATTAACTCCAACATCATTTGGATCCATTATCTCATATGTCTCTCTTTTTTTAATAACTCCGTCTTGATGAATTCCTGAGCTATGCGAGAAGGCATTAGAACCAACTATGGCCTTATTTGGTTGAACAGGCATACCCATAATTTCTGATACCATTTTACTTGTGCTATAAAGTAATTTTGAATTAATTTTTGTATCAAAACCAAGTTCACTATGCTGTCTCATTACCATGACAACTTCTTCAAGCGATGTATTTCCAGCTCTTTCCCCAATACCATTTATAGTACATTCAATTTGCCTTGCTCCGCTGATTATACCTTCTATCGAATTTGCTGTAGCTAAACCTAAATCATTATGGCAATGACACGAAATAATTGCCTTATCGATGTTTGGAACATTATTCATTAAATATTCAATTTTTTTAGCGTATTGATTTGGTAGACAATAGCCAGTTGTATCAGGAATATTTAAAACGGTTGCACCTGCATTAATAACTTTTTCACAAATACTTGCTAGAAAATCATTATCAGTTCTCCCTGCATCTTCTGCATAAAACTCAATATCTTCAACAAAGTTTCTAGCATATTTTACAGCATCAACTGCTCTTTTAGATATTGTTTTCCTGTCGGATTTAAATTTATATTTAATATGGCTATCAGATGTTCCAATACCTGTATGGATTCTGGGTTTTTTTGCTTTTTTAAGAGCATTAGCAGCAACTTCAATATCTTTTTTGACTGCTCTTGATAATCCACAAACAGTCGAATTTTTTATAACTTGAGAAATTTCTTCGACAGATTTATAATCCCCAGGGCTAGAAATAGGAAATCCAGCTTCAATTATATCAACCCCTAATTCATCCAATCTTAAAGCTATTTCAACTTTTTTTTTAGTCTCTAGCTTACAGCCAGGAACTTGTTCACCATCTCTTAGTGTTGTGTCAAAAATCTTAACTATTTCTTTACTCATTTTTAAAGTAAGCCGATAAAAGTAGTAATAAAATTTTTTTAAACTTATAATTTTGACAGGAATTCATCAGGTGGGCTACATTTTAGATTAATCAATTCATTATTTACAGGATGTTCGAACTCTATTTCTCTCGAATGTAAACAAATACTTTTATCATTTAATGCTCTTTTTGCTCCATATTTTACATCACCACGTACAGGAGCCCCAATATTGGAGAATTGTACTCTAATTTGGTGATGTCTACCAGTTACAAGAATAACCTCTAAAAAAAGGTAATTTTTTAATTTTTTTAGAGTTTTATATTCCAAGATTGCTTCCTTACAATTATTAGATTTTTCCTCAACAACAAAAGATTTATTTTTTTTTGAATTTTTTCTCAAAAAATTTTTCAAAATATCTTTCTTTTTTATATTACTCTTCTCTACTAATACCCAGTATTTTTTCTTGATTTTTCTTAATCTAATCTTTTCGTTCATCCTCCTAAGACATTTACTTGTCTTGGCCATTATAACAATCCCGCTTGTTGGTCTATCAATTCTATTTACTAATCCTAAAAAAACATTACCCTTTTTATGGTATTTGTTTTTAATATATTCTTTAGAGTGTTCAAGCAGACACTTGTCACCCGATATATCTGATTGTACTGGAATTGTAGATTTTTTACCAACTATAAATAGATGATTGTCTTCAAAAATTATATTTTCCATTGGGCATTAATACATTTCATCTTCATTAGGAAAATTTAGTTTTTTAATATCTGAAACATAAGATTTTACAGCATCAATGATTTGTTGACTGAGATTTAAATATCTGCGAATAAATCGAGGGTTGAATTCAGTAGTCAAACCTAATAGGTCATGCATTACTAAGACTTGTCCATCAACCTGGTTACCAGCACCAATTCCAATCAATGGATATTTTACTTTTGACGATACCTTTTTAGCTAATTCCGATGGTATTTTTTCAAGTACTGTTGCAAAACACCCAATTTCTTCAAGGAGTATGGCATCATTAATTAGCTCATTAGCTTCATTTTTTTCTTTAGCTCTCACTGAGTATGTTCCGAATTTATAAATTGATTGAGGAGTTAAACCAAGATGTCCCATTACTGGAATACCCGCCCTAATTATTTTTGATACGGAGTCTTTAATTTCACTACCACCCTCTAATTTGACTGCATGTGCCCCAGATTCCTTCATGATTCTTATTGCTGATTTCAAGGCTAGCTTTGGGTTGGATTGATAAGTCCCAAATGGTAAATCAACAACAACTAATGCTCTTTTTACAGCTTTAACAACAGATTTAGCATGATAAATCATCTCATTAAGAGTAATTGGAACAGTTGTTTCATTACCAGCGATAACATTTGATGCTGAGTCACCAACAAGAATAACATCAATATTAGACTGATCAATAATTTTTGCAAAAGTATAATCGTATGCTGTCAACATTGAAATTTTTTCATTATTGTTTTTCATTTCTAACAATGTTTTTGTGGTAATTCGCTTGTATTCCATAATTAATCTGTGTGATGTAAAAATAAATAAATAAAAAATCATTACGACTGCCAAAGTGTCACTAATTTTCAATGGCATAAGAATTGCTCAATATTAAAAAAAATAATTATGAGTAAAATAATTGGTATAGACTTAGGTACAACGAATTCATGTGTTTCCGTTATGGAGGGAAATGAACCTGTTGTAATCCCTAATGCTGAAGGAAAAAGAACAACTCCCTCTGTTATAGGTTTTGTTGATGGTGGCGAAATTAAAGTAGGGGATCCTGCTAAAAGACAAGCTGTAACTAACCCAACAAAGACTATTTCATCAATCAAAAGATTTATGGGTAGTAAGTTTTCTGAGTCAAAAGAAGATGCAAAAAGATCACCTTATAAAGTTGTGAAAGGTGATAATGATACTGCAAGGGTAGATATTGATGGAAGATTATACACTCCTCAAGAGCTTTCTGCAATGATTTTACAAAAAATGAAAAAAACTGCAGAGGACTATCTTGGAACTACTGTTAGTGAGGCGGTGGTTACTGTTCCAGCCTATTTTAACGATGCTCAAAGACAGGCAACTAAAGAGGCAGGGGAAATCTCTGGATTAAAAGTTCAAAGAATAATTAATGAACCAACAGCTGCAGCACTTGCCTATGGTTTAGATAAGTCAGGCAAAGATCAAAAGATTGCAGTTTATGATCTTGGTGGAGGTACGTTTGATATTTCAATTTTAGAGCTTGGTGATGGTGTTTTTGAAGTACTATCTACTAACGGTGATACTAGACTTGGTGGTGATGATTTTGATGATGCAATTATACAATGGATGTCATTTGAATACGAAGAAGAAGAAGGTGTAGATTTAAGGAAAGACCCTATGGCATTACAAAGGCTTAAAGAGGCTGCTGAAAAAGCAAAAATAGAACTTTCAGCCTCTACTCAAACTGAAATTAATCTTCCATACATAACAGCTACAGGCTCTGGCCCAAAACATCTTGTTAAAACATTAACAAGGGCAAAGTTCGAGCAATTGAGTACTGATTTAGTTAAGAGGTCAATGGAGCCTGTAAAAAAGGCTTTAAAAGACGCTTCTCTAAACAAGAGTGATATTGACGAAATAATTCTTGTAGGTGGATCAACTAGAATACCTGTTATTCAAAACGAGGTCGAAAAGTTTTTTGGTAAAAAACCCTCTAAAGGTGTAAATCCAGATGAGGTTGTGGCCGTTGGTGCTGCAATACAGGGTGGAGTTTTAACAGGTGATGTAAAGGATGTTTTACTTTTAGATGTTACTCCACTTTCTTTAGGTATAGAAACTATGGGTGGGGTTATGACAAAATTGATTGAATCTAATACCACGATTCCTGCAAAAAAATCACAGATTTTCTCAACAGCTGCTGATAATCAGCCATCTGTTGAGATTCATGTTTTACAGGGAGATAGAGCAATGGCCACTGATAATAAAACAATTGGACGATTTCATCTAGATGGGATACCCCCATCACCAAGAGGAACACCACAGATTGAAGTTACATTCGATATAGATGCCAATGGACTAATACATGTTACAGCACTTGATAAGGCTACAAATAAATCACAAGACATAAGAATTGAAGCATCTTCTGGTTTAACGGAAGAAGAAATCGAAAAAATGAAACAAGAAGCCGAGGCAAATGCTGATTCTGATAAAAAGCTGAAAGATGATGCTGATACTGTTAATAGTGCGGATGCAATGATTTTTCAAACTGAATCTCAACTTAAGGAACATGGTGATAAGCTCCCAGATGAAAAAAAGAAGGCAATTGAGGATGCGCTAAAATCTCTGAAAAAAGCTCATGAATCTAAAGAAGTTGATAAAATAAAGTCAGAACTAGAGAAGGTTAATGAGGCTTGGAAAAATGCATCTGAGGAACTATATAAAGCTCAAGCAGAAAATCAAGCTCCAGAAAACCCACCAAATGATCAAAAAAAATCATCTAAAAAAGATGATAATGATGATGTTCAGGATGTTGATTTTGAAGAAGTTAAATAATTTATTAATTTATCAAAATAATACTATTATATATCATAAATTTGCACTTTAAATCTAAATAATGAAAAGTGTTATTATTTGTGATATGGAGGGTGTCATTGAGACTATAAATTCCGATGGCGAAAAATTATTTGGTTATAGCAATGAAGAACTTGTTGGAAAAAAAAGAGTATCCCTATTCTCTGCTGGAGAAATAGTAATTCAAAATGTAGGAATGTGGTTATCACAGGCTAATAAAAAAGGTCAGTATTCCACCAAAACATTTTTTATTAATAAAAACGGGAAAAAGTTTAATGCTCAAATTAAAATAACACCAACATTTGCAAATGGAAAAAATAATCCTCAAACAGGATACTGTGGTATTACTGTCCCAATTAAAGAGGAGGTAGAAATTCCCATAAAATTTTCTACAATCTTTATAAAATGGGCTTTTGCTATAACAAGGGGAGGTTTTACCAGTGCATCACTCTTTCCTATTTTTGCTGTTGCTGCCTTTCTGGCTGGGTCAGGGGATAATTTATTTAGCCCCTTATCTTTGTTATTGTGCTCTGTGGGAATAGTTTTCTTACATGTTTCTTCAAATTTATTTAATGATTATTATGATGTCAAGGATGGTACAGATGG
This sequence comes from Cryomorphaceae bacterium, assembly GCA_003331875.1. Classification (GTDB taxonomy): domain Bacteria; phylum Bacteroidota; class Bacteroidia; order Flavobacteriales; family Flavobacteriaceae; genus Eutrophosalina. The sequence continues at coordinate 11,783 of QOQA01000017.1, forward strand.
AGCTAATACTGAATACTTTAATGCAGGTCTAAACTCAACAGTGCTTGAGGGTGCTCAGCTATCGGGTGGAAGTAGAGCAGTTGAATTGGGATTAATCACTCATACTGGAACTCTTTCATTAGCAAGAAAAATGTTAATTGCAGCCATGTTGGTAACGTTAGGTTTGATGGTTAATAGCTTTTACGTTACAGGTGAATTTTCAAATGCCTTAAACGCACTATTTGTAGGTATTTCTGGAGGATTATTAGGTTACTTTTATACAGCAAGGCCATTAAGATTAGTAGCTAGAAGAGGCTTAGGTGAGTTAGCCATATTTTTATCATTTGGCCCCTTGATGACCTTAGGAGCTCTGCTCGCCATTTCATCATCAACAATTGAAGTCTTTTCTGATCAATTTTACCTAGCATTATTATTAGGAATTCCTCATGGATTATTAACCACAAATATCCTTTACATAAATCAATATCCAGATAGCTCAAGTGATGCCATTACTGGAAAAAATCATTTAGTTGTGACTTTTGGTAAAAAAAATGCTCGCTGGGGTTATTTGATAATTTTATGTGCAGCATTTTTATCATCAATATTGCTAATACCTATTTTAGAACTTTATTTAGTTTCTTTTAATAAAAATATTTTCTTAGTCGGAAATATTCTTCTATTTGCATATGGATTATATGCCTTCTCTAATTTGTATAAAAATTACAATAAAAGGGAACTAATTAAATCTAACCTTATGACTATTTACCTTCAAATTTTCTATGGTTTATTCACTATTTTTATACTAAATTTATTTTTTATATAATGTTTATAGAAAACGTTAAAAATACGCAAAATGAGTGGTGGAGATATCTATTAGTTGGTCCATTAATAATAGTTGTCTTTTGGCAATTTTTAGGTGCTATCCCATTGTTAATTGGTCTATTTTCTGTTGCAGATTTAGATAAATTACAAACCTTGAACGAATCAAATTTTTTAAGTGCATTTCCTAACTATAATATTGGTTTCGCACTCTTCTGTATAACCTTTTTGGTAGGTCTGATTGGAATTTTCTTTACTGTTAAAGTTGTTCATAAACAAACAATAAAAACCCTAACAACATCAAGAAATAAGGTTGATTTTAAAAGAATTTTAACTGGTTTTTTTGTGATTGCAACCGTCAATGCTATTGGAATTATAGTTGCCTATTTATACGATCCAAGTGTTTATGAGTTTAACTTTAAACCAGAATCTTTCTTTTACCTATTTTTAATAGCAATTTTTTTATTACCCTTTCAAACCAGTTTCGAAGAGTATCTTGTTAGAGGTTATTTATTACAAGGAATAGGTATTACAACTAAAAGTAGACTTCTTGCACTTTTAATTCCTACTTTATTGTTTGCCTTATTACATCTGGCCAATCCTGAGATAGATAAAATGGGCTATGGTTTTCTTGGTGCATACTTTATTATGGGACTTGTTTGGGGAATATGCACACTAATGGATGATGGCCTAGAACTTGCGTTAGGTATGCATTTTGGGAATAATTTCATTGGTATTTTGCTTATGACTGCTGATTGGACTGTTCTTCAAACAGATTCTATATTCAAATATGTGGGTGAACCGAATATGTCAATCATGTTTTTTACATCAATTCCTTTACAAATTTTAATTCTTCTTTATTTTTCAAATAAGTATAAATGGACTAACTGGAGAGAAAAACTGCTTGGAACTTTAAATTGAAGTGTAATGAATAAAAATACCATATTTGCTTGGGGATCTTTTATAATGACCTTACTTGGAATAGCCCTGATATTATTAGGCGTCTTAAAATATTCAGAATATGCAATTGGTTTTTCTGTTGTTGGTGTCGGATTTATTGCTATTGGCTGGGCTTTTAATGCCCTCAAAGGTAGGATTTAAACCATGTCCTCAGGTTTTACCCAATCTTTAAATTGTTTTTTAGTAACAAAACCTGACTTGATTGCCTCCTCTTCCAGTGTAGTACCATTTTTGTAGGCTTTATTGGCGATTTCGGCTGCTTTGTAGTATCCTATTCTTTTGTTGAGTGCTGTTACAAGCATTAGTGAGCTATTAAGATGTTGGTTGATTTTTTCTTTATTAGCCTTTAAACCGCTCAGACAGTTTTTACCAAAGCTTTCGATAGAATCAGACAACAAGTGAATGGATTCAATTAATTTATGAGCAATAACAGGCTTGAATGCATTAAGTTCTAAGTGACCTTGACTTGCTGCAAAACTTACTGTTGTATCGTTTCCGAGAACTTGTGTACAAACCATAGATACAGCTTCACATTGAGTTGGATTAACTTTTCCAGGCATAATCGAACTTCCAGGTTCATTTGCTGGTAGGATTAGTTCTGCAAATCCGGATCTTGGACCGCTTCCCATTAGCCTTATATCATTAACGATTTTAAAAAGAGAGACAGAAATTTGTTTTAATGCTCCATGAGTTTCAACTAAGGCATCTTTTGATGCTATTGCTTCAAATTTATTTTCTGCAACCTCAAATTTAATTTTTGTAAAATTAGAAATATTTTTCACCACACTTTTATCAAACCCAACAGGCGCATTAAGTCCAGTGCCAACTGCAGTTCCACCAATTGCCAACTGCTTTAAATGTATTAGACTATTTCTCAAAGCTTTTAATCCAAATTTCATCTGAGCTTCATAACCAGAAAATTCTTGACCGAGTCTGATTGGAGTTGCATCCATCATATGTGTCCTGCCAATTTTAATATCGTTATTAAATTCTTCTTTTTTTATTTTAAGAATTTTTATAAATGATTCAACTGATGGAATAAACTTTTCATTTAAGAGCTTCATTACAGCAATATTTATTACCGTTGGAAAAGTATCATTAGATGATTGGGACATGTTAACCTCATCATTAGCTTTAATATATTTTGAATCATCAAGCGTTTTACCTATTAATAAGTTTGCTCTATTTGAAATTACTTCGTTGATATTCATATTAGTTTGTGTTCCAGAACCTGTCTGCCAAATAACTAATGGAAATTCAAGATTATGTTTGTTGTTTAAAATTTCATCACATATTTCTGATATTAATTTCATTTTTCTTTCATCAAGGTTAATTAATTCATTGTTTGAGATTGCACAACATTTTTTTAGAATTGCGAATGAATGAATAATTTCAATAGGCATTGAATAAGGCTGGCCAATTTTGAAATTATTTATTGACCTTTGAGTTTGAGGCCCCCAGAGAGCATTTTTTATTATCTTAACTTGACCAAGAGTGTCAGATTCAATTCTAAATTTTTTTTCCATATTGCAAATTTACGAATTGTTGATAAAGTATTTTTTTTTCTGTAAAATTCTTTAATCCTTATTACTTATCTTTGAGTAAATGTTTGAATTCGATCAATATCTTGGTTTTCTACTTTTCATGACTGTTGTTACAATGGGGTTCTGGTTAATGATTCTCCTACTAACATTCATAATTCCATATTGGGTGACTGGTTCCCTTTTTGAATGGCTAAAAGAAAGAAAAAAAATTAAATAAATTTAGTTTAAACTTAGAAGATAAGATTTTAAAAACCTTTCAATATTTCCATTTAGAACTCCCATTGCATCTGTTGTTTCAGTGTTTGTTCTAACATCTTTAACCATTTTGTATGGATGAAGTACATAATTCCTAATTTGAGATCCCCATTCAATTTTCTTTTTGTTTTGTTCGATTTCTTTCCTCGCTTGCAGCTTTTTATTTAATTCAATTTCATACAGTTGCGATTTAAGTAATAAAATTGCTTTATTTTTATTGTCAAGTTGAGATCTTGTTTCGGAGTTTTCGATAATTATTCCAGTAGGTTTGTGTGTTAGTCTTACAGCTGTCTCAATTTTATTAACACTTTGTCCACCTGCTCCACTAGATCTCATAGTTTCCCACTCAATTTCAGAATTATTGATTTCAATTTCTATACTATCATCCACTAACGGATAGACATAGACTGATGCGAATGAAGTATGTCTTTTTGCATTACTGTCAAAGGGTGAAATTCTAACTAATCTATGTACACCATTCTCGCCTTTAAGCCATCCAAAGCCATATTCCCCATCAATTTGGATTGTAATTGTTTTTATGCCGGCAACATCCCCATCAATACAATTTAATTCTTTAGTTTTAAAGTTTCTTTTTTCACACCACATCAGGTACATTCTTGAAATCATTTGAGCCCAATCACAACTTTCAGTCCCTCCGGCACCTGCTGTTATTTGAATAATTGCTGACATTTCATCACCTTCGTTTGAAAGCATATTTTTAAATTCAAGGGACTCCAAACTTTCTTTTGCTTTTTCATAAGCATTATTAATTTCTGCTTCATCAATTTCTTTATTTTTAAAAAACTCATAAAGTACTTCCAACTCATCACAAAATTCTGATGTTTCTTTAAATTCAGACACCTTATTTTTTGTTAAACTAAGTCTTTTTAAAATCAGCTGAGCTTTCTTAGAATCTTTCCAAAAGTTGTCTTTAATGGTTTTGTTTTCTAGTTCAGAAATTATTTTATTTTTTTCATTTAGGTCAAAGATACCTCCTTAAAGCACCAAGGCGTTCAATTAAATCTCTGATTAGGTCTGATGTTACCACTTAGTAAATTTAAATAATTAATTGTTTTTAAAATCATCATAAATTATATTTACTGTTATGGAAATTAATTTAATTAGCGATACTGTTACAAAACCATCCACTGGCATGCTAAATTTTATGTATGATTGTAATGTCGGTGATGATGTTTTTAAGCAAGATCCAACTGTAAATGAACTTGAAAAAAAAGTATCTTCTTTATTTGGAATGGATCGTGCCTTATTTTTCCCCTCAGGAACTATGGCAAATCAATCTGCAATTAATATCCTTACAAATCCCGGAGATCAATTGATTTGTAGTAAATATGCTCATGTATATAATTACGAGGGCGGTGGGGTAAGCTTTAATTCTGGTGTTTCTTGTAAATTAATTGATAAACCTAGGGGTTTATTTAATGATGCAGATGTTATTGATGCAATAAATCCACCTGATTTTTACCATAGCCCAAGCACTTCGCTTGTTTGTATTGAAAATACAACCAATAAAGGAGGGGGGGCGTGTTGGGATTTAGACGAAATAAAAAAAATAAAGAAAGTTTGTAGTGAAAATAATTTGAAACTTCACCTTGATGGTGCTAGAATATGGAATGCATGTGTAGAAAAAGGTTATGAGTATTCTGATTTTGGGAAATTATTTGAAACAATATCAGTTTGTTTAAGTAAAGGGCTCGGATGTCCTGTTGGATCAATTTTAATTTGTAAGGAAAAATACTTTCAGAAAGCATTAAAAATCAGAAAAATATTTGGTGGAGGTATGAGACAATCTGGATATCTAGCAGCATGTGGAATATATGCCCTTGATAATAATATTAAAAGTCTAAGTCATGACCACATTAGAGCCAAAGAGATATCAAATTTGCTTAAAAGATCATATTTTGTTGAGGAGGTTTTTCCAGTCGAAACCAATATTATTATTTTTAGAAATAAAGATCAATTTTCCACAGTAGACTTTATTAATTTTATGGATAATAATGATGTTAGATTGATAAGTATGGGAGATAATAAACTAAGACTCGTTACCCATTCAGATTATACAGATAATCATCACGAAAAATTCATGAATTTACTATCAAAAATCAATGCAGAAAATCTTTTGAAGTAACTAATTTTTTTTACCTAAATTTGCTGACAGATTATGTTCTTGTATGAAACAAGATTTTGATGTACATGAAAATATACTTTCCCTCATAGGAAAAACACCCCTAATAAGATTAAATAAAGTAACTAAGGGGATAGCTGGTTCACACTTTTGTAAATATGAAGCTTACAACCCTGGACATTCTAACAAGGATAGAATTGCTCTACACATAATTAAAAATGCTGAAGAATCAGGTTTAATTGATAATGATTCAACTATAATTGAGACTAGTTCAGGTAATACTGGATTCAGTCTTTCAATGATTGCAATGGTTAAAGGATATAAATGTATTGTTGCTGTATCCTCAAAATCATCACCTGATAAAATTGATATGTTGAAATCTATGGGTGCAAAAGTCTATGTTTGTCCATCAAATGTACCTGCTGATGACAGTCGATCCTATTATCAAGTTGCAAAAAGACTAAATGAAGAGATAAAAGATTCTTTTTATGTAAATCAATACTTTAATCATTTGAATATAGATGCTCATTATCAAACAACAGGACCAGAAATATGGAATCAAACAAATGGTAAAATAACCCATCTCGTGGCTAGTAGCGGAACTGGTGGTACAATTTCCGGAATTGGTCGATATTTAAAAGAAAAAAATAGAGGCATTAAAATTATTGGTGTGGATGCTTATGGTTCAGTGCTTAAAAAATTCCATGAAACTGGTGAGTTTGATGAATCTGAGATTTACCCTTATAGAATTGAGGGAATGGGAAAAAATTTAATTCCAACCTCGACTGATTTTAACGTAATTGATCATTATGAAAAAGTTACTGATGAAGAAAGTGCACATTGTTCAAGAGATATTGCAACTAAAGAGGGTTTATTTGTTGGATATACATCGGGAGCTTGCTTACAGGCTTTAAAACAATTGAATAAAAAAAATGTATTTGAAAAAAATAGTTGTGTTGTATCAATTTTTTGTGATCATGGATCGAGATACATGAGTAAAATATATAGTGATAAATGGATGGAAGAGCAGGGCTTTAATTTAAAAACTAGTAAAGAACAATTTTCTTCAATAGAATATATAAAGTAAAAGATGTCTGATTTATTTGAAAAATTTAGTAAAAGTATGGGCCCACTAGGTAAATGGGCTAGTATAGCTGAAGGTTATTTTGTGTTTCCAAAATTAGAAGGCAAGATTTCTAATAGGATGAAATTTAATGGAAAAGAAGTTATTACTTGGAGTGTCAATGACTACTTAGGACTTTCTAATCATCCGGAGGTTCGAAAAATTGACTCTGAGGCAGCTGAAGAGTATGGTTCTGCGTATCCAATGGGTGCCAGAATGATGTCAGGACACACTTCTATGCATGAAAAATTAGAAAACCAACTTGCAGATTTTGTAAATAAAGAAAGTGCATATGTGCTTAATTTTGGTTACCAAGGTATTTTATCAATCGTTGACACTCTAGTGTCTAAAAATGATGTTATAGTTTATGATGTTGATGCGCACGCTTGTATAGTTGATGGTGTTAGATTACACCTTGGAAAAAGGTTTACTTTTAAGCATAATGATATAGAAAGCCTAGTAATCAATCTTAAAAGAGCTGAAAAAATCGTAGAAAAAACTGGTGGAGGTATCTTAGTGATTTCTGAGGGGGTTTTTGGAATGCGAGGTGAACAAGGAAAAATTAAGGAAATTGTAAAACTTAAAAATGATTATAATTTTAGACTTCTTGTTGATGACGCACATGGTTTTGGAACCTTAGGAGAAACTGGTTCTGGTGTAGGTGAGGAGCAAGGCGTTATGGATGAAATTGATGTATACTTTGCCACATTTGCAAAGTCTATGGCATCCACCGGGGCATTTGTTGCTGGCTCTAAACAAGTTATCAAATTTCTAAAATATAACATGCGTTCGCAGATGTTTGCCAAATCATTGCAAATGCAGCTAGTAGTAGGAGTCTTAAAAAGATTAGAAATCCTTAAAAATGAACCAAATCACAAAGCAAAACTGTGGGATAATGTTGAAATACTTCAAAATGGATTAAAGGATAAAGGATTTGATATTGGTAAAACACAAAGTTGTGTTACACCCGTTTTTCTTAAAGGTGATGTCCCTGAAGCAATGGTTTTAGTTAAAGATCTAAGAGAAAAATATAATATTTTTTGCTCTATTGTTGTCTACCCAGTAATACCTAAAGGTTTAATTCTTCTTAGATTAATTCCAACAGCCACTCACACTGTTGAGGACATCAAAGAAACATTAAATTCATTCTCTGAAATTAGAGAAAAATTAGCTGGTGGATATTATAAAAAAATATCAGAAAAATTTAAAGCAGACTGATATTTAAATTTTTGTTACATTTGCGCTTTGATGTGCGCATTTAATGCAAAAAAAATCCTAAACACTTCAAAACTGTCTTTAATTCTAAGACGTCTTGCCAGTCAGCTCTATGAAAATCACAATCATTTTGAAGATGCTGTATTAATTGGCATTCAACCTAGAGGAAAAATACTTTCTGAAAAATTAAAAGAAATTTTAATTAATGAGTATGAAATCAAAAAAATCAATTTAGGATTACTTGATATTACTTTTTTTAGAGATGATTTTGGAAGAAAAAATAAAATTCTTAGCCCTAATAAGACCTCAATTGAATTTACTGTAGAGGGTAAATCAGTTATTTTAATTGATGATGTATTATATACAGGAAGAAGTGTTACTGCCGCCTTGGCTGCAATTCAATCATTTGGTAGGCCTAAAAAGGTTGAGTTATTAAGTCTAGTTGATAGACGTTTTTCCAGACACTTACCAATTCAACCTGATTATTATGGAATAAAGATTGATTCAATAAATAATCAAAGGGTAGAGGTTAAATGGGGTAAAAAAAATAAAGAAGGTTCAGTTTATATATTACAAAATGAAAAGTAAATTATCAGTTTCGAATTTATTAGGCATAAAATATATGAGTTTGGAAGATGTATATTCGATATTTGAAGCAGCTGAAAATTTTAAGGAAGTTATTAATAGAAAAATAAAAAAAGTTCCAAGTTTAAGAGATGTGACTATTGCGAATTTATTTTTTGAAAATAGCACAAGAACTAAGATTTCATTTGAATTAGCGCAGAAAAGACTATCAGCTGATGTTGTGAACTTTAATTCAACTGGATCATCTATCAAAAAAGGAGAAACATTAACAGATACAGTAAATAATATTTTATCAATGAAGGTTGATATGATTGTTATTAGACACCCAAGCCCTGGAGCAAGTGTTTTTTTATCTAAAAATATTAAATCATGTATAATTAATGCTGGTGATGGTTGTCATGAACATCCAACCCAAGCAATTTTAGATGCTTTTACATTAAAATCGAAACTCAAGGAATTTTCAAATAAAAATATTTTAATAGTTGGTGATGTCCTTCACTCAAGGGTAGCTCTATCTAATATTCTTCTTTTCAAAAAGCTTGGAGCTAATGTAAAGGTTTGTGGACCACTATCATTAATCCCTAAATATATTGAAACCTTGGGTGTTAAATACGAATCATCATTGGATAATGGATTAAAATGGTGTCATGTAGCAAGTATGTTAAGAGTTCAAAACGAAAGAATGAATCAAAGTTATTTTCCAACAACCCGCGAGTACGCCAAACAGTTTGGATTAAATCTTAATAAATTAAGTCAACTTGATAAGGATATTATAATAACACACCCTGGTCCAATAAATCGTGGTGTTGAACTTTCAACTGACTTAATTGACTCAGGAAGAACTGTAATTTTAGATCAAGTTGAAAATGGCGTTGCTGTTAGGATGGCAGTTTTATATCTCCTAGCATCGAAATTATGAGTTTAAATTTTGAGGTCATATCAATAAAAAAGAGTTTAAAAAAAGAAGACTTTAAGGCTTTTGTTTTCCAATTTTCTAAAAACTTAATTATTAAATACCAAGACTTCAATGATTTTAATTTATCTCACACAAAAATCTACAACTCATTTGTGAATTTGAAAAATAAATCAATTGTCATAATATCGGAAAAATTTGAAAATACAGATAAATTTAAATTTTCATTTTCTCCTACATATCAAGAGGCTAAAGACATAATTGAAATTGAAGAAATTGAAAGAATAATTGATTAATTTTAATATAAGTGAAAGATTTTTCAGATTATAGAAAAAATTATTCAAAATCTAGTCTTTTGGACCATGAGATAGTCAAAGATCCATTTGTCTTATTTAAAAGTTGGTTAAAGATGGCTGAAGACGATAGTCAAATTGATGAGCCAAATGCAATGACACTTAGTACTGTTAACGATAAAAATGAACCTAGAAATAGAGTTGTTTTAATGAAAATGCTAAAAAAAAATGGAATAGTTTTTTTTACAAATTATGAAAGTAAAAAAGGAGATGCAATAAAAAAAAACCATAATGTTTGTATATCTTTTTTTTGGCCTTCATTAGAAAAACAGATTATAATTAATGGAATATGTTCAAAAATTTCTAAAAAAGAATCGGATGATTATTTTTATTCAAGACCTTTAGATAGTCAATTAGGAGCAATAAGTTCTGATCAGAGTAAGGAAATCCCTAGTAGGGAATACTTAGAAAAAAAGTTTAACGAAATAAAGATAAATTCATCAAATATTATAAGACCTAATAATTGGGGTGGATTTTTTATAAATATAAATGAGTTTGAATTTTGGCAAGGCAGAAGTAATAGATTGCACGACAGAATTGTTTTTTCTAAATCGAATAATGATTCTTGGATTACGAAAAGATTAAGTCCTTGAAAAAGCTGATCATTATTCGTCATGCAAAATCTGATTGGTCAAAACACGTTTCTGACCTCGATAGACCAATATCAATAAGAGGGATCAATGATGCAGAGACAATTTCAGATATTTTTAATTCTAAAAATTTAAAGCCTGAGATCATATATACAAGTATTGCAAAAAGAACAATCGAAACTTCAGAAATATTTATAGATAGATGTGGTTTTTTACAGGATTTGGAATGTTTAAAATCTGAGAAACTATATGACTTTAGAGGAAATAATGTAAAATCATTTATTAAAAATTTACCTAATAACCTCTCAACAGTATTAATTTTTACTCACAATAACTCTTGTAATTTCTTAGTAAATGATTTTTCTGATAAATTCAATTTACATGTGCCAACGTGTGGAATGTTAATTTTTGAATTTAGTGTATCTTTATGGGCTGAAATTGAAAAATCCAATAATTTTTCTTTTTTCTTCCCAAAAGAGTACAGGTGAATAAGTTTGAATTTAAAAATCGTGAGTTAAGTTGGCTTGAATTCAATGAAAGAGTATTACAAGAAGCTCAGGACAAAACAGTTCCCATAATAGAAAGAATCAGATTCATTGGAATTTTTTCTAACAATTTAGATGAGTTTTTTAAAGTTAGGTACGCCACTGTCAAAAGAATTGCAGTTTCTCCCCAGAAAAACAAGAAATTATATAAGGGACTCACAGCAAAAGATTTATTGATTGAGATTAATAACAAAACTATTGAAATTCAGAATAGAAGTTCTAAAATTTTAAATTCCATAAAGTCTGATCTAAAAAAAGAAAATATTTTTTTTGTTGATGAAAAAACAATACCAAGCACACAAATAGATAAGATTTATTCTTTTTTTTCAGAGAAGATTTTACCTCAAATGGAGGTAATTATTTTTGATAAATCAAATTCATTTCCAGTTTTAAAAGATTCAAACTCATTTCTCATAGTCAAAATTCAAATAGGAACTAAATCTATAAAGTATGCTTTAATAAAAATTCCTGAACAATTAAATAGATTTTTTGTTATTGATGAATTGGATAAAAAATATGTAATCTTTATCGATGATATTATTAGGTATCACTTAGTTGATATTTTTAAAATTTTTAATCCTAAAAAGATCTCAGCTTTTAATATTAAAATGACTAGGGATGCAGAATTGGACTTTGCTTATGACATCTCGAAAAGTTATCTGGAAAAGATTTCTCAGAGTTTAAAAAAGAGACAAAGAGGAAAACCTGTTAGATTGGTATATGACTCTTCAATTCATGATGACACATTAAGTTTTCTCATTAGAAAAATAGGTATTAATAAAAATACTGATAGTATAATTCCTGCGGAAAGATATCATAATAGACGTGATTTTATGAAATTTCCTGATTTTGGAAAGGTTCATTTAACTTATTCAAAAAGAAAGCCTTTAAGTATCATGCTATTTGATGTAAATGAAAGTGTTTTTCAAACAATAAAAAATAAAGATGTTTTACAACATACACCTTTTCATAAATTTATATATACTTTAAGATTTTTGTCTGAAGCTTCAATTGATCCAAATGTAAAGTCCATTTCAATAACTATATATCGACTTTCAAAACTATCAATGGTTGCAAATACGCTCATTAATGCTGCTAAGAACGGGAAATTGGTTACAGTCCAAATTGAACTTCAAGCAAGGTTTGATGAGAAAGCAAACATCAAATATGCGAAATTATTTGAGGAGAATGGTATTAGACTAGTTTTTGGTTTACCAAATCTTAAAGTACATGCAAAAATTTGTGTTGTTGAAAAGAAAAATGGAAGAAAAATTGAGAAATATGGTTTTATAAGTACTGGCAATTTTAACGAATCAACTGCTCAAATTTATACTGATATCACATTATTTACATCGAATAAAGAGATTTTAGATGATGTTTCCAAGATATTCGATTTTATAGAAATCAACTATAAAAAAACTAATTATAATCAATTGTTTATATCCCCATTTAAAACCAAGTCTGTATTCAAAAAACTGATAAAAGATGAAATTAAAAATGCAAAAAAGGGTAGAGAAGCATGGATTAAAATTAAATTAAACAGCATCACTAATTATGAAATGATTGAAGAACTATATAAGGCAAGTATTGAGGGTGTTAAAATTAAAATGATTATCAGAGGAATATGTTGTTTAATACCAGAAAATACAGAATATAGTGCAAATATTGAAGCTAAAAGTATTGTAGATAAGTACTTAGAACATACGAGATTTTTTATTTTTTGCTCAGGAAATAAAAATAAGACCTATATTTCATCTGCAGACTGGATGACACGAAACTTGGAAAATAGAATTGAAGTTACCTGTCCAATTTTTGATAACGATAATAAAAAAGAGATTTTGGATATATTTGATATTTATTGGTCTGATAATACAAAATCACGAAAACTCAATTCTTCAATTATAAATGAGTATTCAAAAAATGTAAAAGAAACCTCACGATCACAAAACTCAATTTATAATTATTATTTAAAAAAAATTGAAAAGTAAAATAAATTATAAAAGAGTTGCAACAATTGATATTGGATCAAATGCAATAAGAATGTTAGTTTCTAATGTTTATAATATCAACGGAAAAAAAATAAGTACAAAAAATAATATCGTTAGGATTCCTCTGAGATTAGGTAAAGAATCTTTTTCTGATTCAACCCTTTCTGAGTCCAGTCTTGAAAAATTAATCAAATCCTTCAAAGCTTTCAAACTTTTGATGGAGGTTAATGGAGTAGATTTACACCTTGCATACGCTACATCTGCAATTAGAAATATAAAGGATTCGCAGGAAATAATAAAACGTATTTTTGAAGAGACAGGAATTAAATTAGATGTAATTTCAGGAAAAAAAGAAGCTCAAATCACCTCTAAACAAGATATATCTGATCATATTGGTAAATCAAAAAATTATTGCTTTGTAGATGTTGGTGGTGGGAGTACTGAGGTTATTATTTTTAAAAACTCAAAAATATTTAAGCTAAAATCATTTAAAATTGGTTGTGTTAGACTTTTGGATGACAGCGTCAATAATCAAACCTGGAGTAAATTTGAATATTGGCTAACTGAAAATACAAAAGAACTGAAGAAGCTCAAGATTGTTGGTATTGGGGGAAATATTAATAAAATTTTCAAAATATCAGGTACAAAATATTCAAAACCATTAGGTAAAAAAAGCTTTTTAAAAACACTTAAAAAGATTGAAAGTATGTCTATCTCTGAGAGACTGACGGTTTTAAAACTTAATCCTGACCGTGCTGATGTTATAGTTCCAGCTGGAAAAATTTATTATTTTATTTTAAAAACATTAAAAGTAAAAGATATTTATGTTCCAAAAATTGGATTAGCTGACGGAATGGTTAATGAGCTTGTAAAATAGTTATAAATCCAATTTTAAATCATCTTTAAACTTTCCAACTAGTGGATTAATTTCCACCAACTTTGCTAATTTTTCATTAGGAGATGAATAATATTCTTGATTTTTTTTCTCTTCAATCTTTGCTAGAATTTTTATTTCATAGTTATTAAGCTCAGTCCTTAAAAACTTAGTAAAATATTCTTTGTCAATTTCAAATTCATTTAAACTTGCTTTTGAGGGTAGAGTAAAAGTAACAGAGTTGTTTTCAATAGTGGGATCATTTATTAAAATAATACTTGAGAGGCTTTTTTTGCCCATTTCATTGATCTTTTTTGAGTATAAATCAACCTTATTTTTGAGGTCATTTATATCAAATTCATCAGTTGATTTCTTCTTTTCAGCTTCAATAAAATCTTTCTCTTCTTTTGCTTGTTTTTTTAGTTTTAAACTTGATATTGAAAGTGCAGAAATATTCTTTATATCGTCAACACTTTTTTTGTTAGTAGATTCAGTAGGTTTTATTGATCTAAACTTTTTTTCTTCCTGACTATTTTCGTCAGACAAGTTTTTTTCAGAGGTTTTTGCTAATTCTGAATTTAGAATTTTATTTTTTTTTTTTGGAACTAATGAATTTTGAGATTTATTTTTATTACATATCTTCATTAGTAATATTTCAACTACCAATTTTTTATTTTCAAAATTTGATAAATTTATTATTGAATTTTCAATAATTTCTATTATTTCAATAAGTATATTTTGTCCGATAAGTTTTGATTGAATTAAAACTTTTTCAAATTCATAATCTTCATCATTTAAGTTATATGAGTTGGATGCTTTTGCAACCACTAGGTCTCTAAAATGTTGAGCAAGACCCTCTAAGAAATCTTTTTCACCAAATCCTTTATTCGAAAGATCATTAAAGCATACAATAGCCTCGTTTATACTAGATTTTAAAATTAATTCTGAAAATTTTAAATAAGTATCTGTATCAAGAACATTTAAAATCTGAGATGTCATCTCTAATGTAATATTTCCATTGGTATAGTTTATCACCCTGTCTAATATTGTTAGTGAATCTCTTAGTGATCCAAAAGCTTTTTTAGCAATGATAGATATTGCTTTTGGTTCATATTTATAACCTTCAGATCTTATAATTTCCTCTAAATAATTTTTACTGTCTTGATCAGAGATTTTTTTAAAATCATAAATCTGACATCGGGATAAAATAGTAGGTAAGATTTTATTTTTTTCTGTTGTAGCTAAAATGAATACAATGTGTGATGGAGGTTCCTCCAAAGTTTTTAGAAAAGCATTTTCAGCCTCTTTTGTCAACATGTGAACTTCATCAATAATATATACCTTATATTTTCCAATTTGCGGTGGTATTTTCACTTTTTCAAGTAAATCTCTTATATCATCAATTTTTCTGTTAGATGCAGCGTCAAGCTCAAATATGTTGAAGGCATGATCATATTTTTCTAATTCAATAGAATCTTTATTAATTTCTTTTGCATATATTCTGGCACAAGTTGTTTTGCCTACTCCTTTTGGTCCACAAAATAAAATAGCTGATGGAATCTTATTTTCTTTTATAGAGTTTTTTAAAGTATCAGTAACATGATTTTGACCTATTACTTTATTGAATTCATCAGGTCTATATTTTAAGGCCGATACTTTGTATTCCATGATCATTACAAATATATATTAGACTATTAATTTTTCATTATTTTTTTCAAAATATATTACTTTTGATCCGGCAGGTCTCCTTATCGCTTTTTTATAAGAGGAAAGTCCGGACACCAAAGAGCTTTGTAGCGGGTAACACCCGTCGCTATAAATTATAGTAGGAATAGTGCAACAGAAAGTATGTACAGTTTGGCTGTAGTGGAATCGTGTAAACTCTACAAGGTGTAACGCCAAGTAAATCAACGTTTGAGGGTTGCTCGTCCGATGTTGAAGGGTAGGCGGCTAGAGTTTAGTAGCAATACTAGACCAAGATAGATGATAAGGCTTGACAGAATCCGGCTTATAGACCTGCCTTTATATAATCTTTAGTTTTCGGACCACAATTAAAAATCATATCCAAAATGCTTAAACCATCTATAAATCCATTTTTATCCTCGAAAGTTTGAATATACTTGATATTCGATTTTTTTTTAATTTCCCTATTATCAATCTCTTTAATATTTTTACTTTGTTTATAAGTTTCTATGTTAAAATCAATGTTTCGATTGGCAGTGCCCAATTCTAACCATTTTAAAACTAATTCAATTGATTTTAAATTAAAATTATATAAATTACTGGTTTTAACTTGATAAAAGTTCTTCAAATCAGTTTCATAAAACTCAAAATAAGGAGATGATTGATATGCGATTTTTATTGATTTAAAATGATTTTTTTTCCAGTTAGATGATGGGTCTATTGAAACATCATCATAGAACCTTTTTTGGTTTATACCACTATGTAGTATTGGAATTGAAAGCATTAACCTACCGTTTGCTCCATGAATGAACATTCTATTTCGAAGTGTTTGTTTTTTGTAATAAGATTTTTTCATCCAGAAAAAATCATTTTTTAAAATTATTTTCCAAAATAAGATTGAAGGAAAATAAGTAGGCAATAAAATTGATTTCATTTTTTATTTTTTGAAATAAAAAATTTATTCGCAATCCAACATATTATGCAAAAAACTATGAAATGAATCAAATAAGATCTTGGTTCACCATCTTCATGAATTGTTGTAAAAACACGGTCCCATCGTATTTTCCAATTAATAATTCCATTATTAATCCCATCAATACTCATCCAAATAAAAATTGGGCGGCCAACAACATGATTCTCTGGAACATATCCCCAGGCTCTGCTGTCCTCACTGTTATAACGATTATCACCCATCATCCAGAAATAATCCATTTTAAACTTGTAAGAATCAGTTTCATTGCCATTTATAAATATTTTATCATTAATTAATTGCAATTTATTTTTTTCATAATCTCTGATAATTTTTTTGTAGAGTGGTAGGTTTTTCTTGCTTAATTCAATCACTTGATCTTTACTAGGAATAATAATTGGACCAAAGTTATCTTCATTCCAATCATATTTAATATCATTTGGAAAAAAACTAGTATTATATGATTTTTTGGATTTAAAAACTCTATAAATAGTGTCAAAAATGTTTTTATTTTCTAAAATATTATACTCTTCATTAGTAATTGAAATAGTTTTTTCTAACTCCTTTATTTCAGTAATTCTTAACCTATTTTCAGCTATTATTTTTGATGGTATCCCCTTATATCCAGTTGAAACTCTAAAATTATTAATATCTGAATTTATTAAGCCTGACACATAAGGTCTTATTGCTTCAAATTGTTGATTACTATTAATTCCAGAAATTTTGAATTTTCTGTTAAACCCATTAATCTTTTCTCTTAGTAAATCCTTAGTTGATATTCCACTCAAACTCTCTATTTTATAATTGAATAAGGGTTTAGCTCGTTGTGGAAGTATGCTTGGTTCATTATTAATAAAAAGTATACCATCAATAATTTCCAATTTATCGCCTGGAATTGCTACACATCTTTTAACATAATTCGATTTCTTATCAATGGGTTTTATGACACCTGCCTCTTTTACAAAAAACTTCCGCACTGTATCAGCTGGCCAATTGAATGTGACTAGATCATTTCTTTCAATTTTTTTTATTGCAGGAATTCTTAGGTAAGGTAATTGAGGCTTATTTAAATAAGACCTTATGCCAGTGCCCACAATTGTGTCGTGTACCATTGGAAAAGCGGCAACAGTTTTTGGTACTCTTGCTCCGTAATGATATTTACTAACAAACAAAAAATCTCCGACTAAAAGGGTTTTTTCAAGAGATCCGGTTGGTATAATAAAAGGTTGAATAAAATACGTGTGAACAATTGTTGCAAGTATTATGGCAAAAACAATTGATCCTAATGTGGATTCTTTTCTTTCAAGGCTAGAGAGACTTTCTCTTCTTGTTGATTTTGAAAGATTTATTGAATAAATATAAAGGCCAAGAGTTATTACAGCAAAAAAACTGGATATAAATGATTTTTTTCCAAAATTTTTACAAATCTCAATCCAAATGACTGGGAACATGAGAGTATTAACAATAGGAATGAATAATAAAATTACCCACCACCAAGGACGATGAATTATTCGCATCAAAATTAAAGCATTGTAAATTGGGATAAATGCTGATAATTTTTTAAACCCTGCTAAACTGTAGAGTCTATATGTACCTAGTCCATGAATTATTTGAATTAAAATGAAAAATAAAAACCAACCTAACCAACTCATGAAAAATCATTTAAAAAATCATCCATCTCAAAATAACCATTTTTACTAATCAGCCATTCAGCACATAGAATTGATCCCATTGCAAAACTATCTCTGTTTTTAGCGGTATGTGAAAGTCTTATTGTGTCTGACAGTGACTCATAAATTATTTCGTGAGTTCCCTTGTTTGATCCAATTCTTTTTGATTTAATTGGTGTGGCTTTTTTTAGTATTGCATCAATATCCTCTTTAATTTTTATAGCTGTTCCGCTTGGAGAGTCAATTTTCGAAGTATGATGAATTTCATTAATTTTTGAATTAAATTCATCGTGGTGCTTCATAATTTTACTAATTGAATTATTAATTTTGAAAAAAAGATTTACTCCAAGACTGAAATTTGGGGAAAATAAAAAAGTAGATTTATTTAACTTACAATATTTTTTAATTTTATCAATGTCATCCAGCCAGCCTGTAGTTCCGCAAACTACAGGTATTTTTTTTTCAAAACATTTAATAATGTTTGAATATGCACTTCTAGGTGTCGAAAATATAATTGCAATATCAGAGCCATCTTCAACCTCTTTGTCTGGAGAATCTATTAATTGACTTATTGAGTGTCCTTTTGATTTGGCAATCTTCTCAACCATTTTACCCATTTTACCATAACCAATGATGCAGATTTTCATTTAAAAATTATAATTTATTTTTATTCCAATAGATAGCCCAATTTCACTTGATAAATCTAATATGGATGGTTGAAAACTTAGATTTTCATCCACATTATAGTCTAGCAAATGGGCATCAATATTTGCATCTAAAATATTCAAAAAATAAAATCCAACTAAAAAAACCATTGATAAATCTTTATTTTTTCTATAAAAATCTTGACCATCTAGCAGTCTTTCATTGTTTAGAATTAAACCTTGAAATTCATCATCATTAAATCCTGCTAGTCTTCTTTTGTATGCATTTCTGTAGGAAAAATATTTTTTCTTATTGAAGTCATATGCATAACCAGAAATCCCAATAGCAGAAAAAACTATCGGAACTTTCCAAGCTTTTCTGTTGTATACTTGACCAAGACCAGGAAATACTGCGGAGTAAAATGCAGCTTTTGAAGGTCTTAGAATATTGATATTTTTTTTATTTAGTTGATCTTGGGCTATTGTAATCAAAGAAAAATTTAAAAAAATGATAATTATAAAATTATTTCTCATTTAATTGTTTTAAAAAACTTTTAAGTTTCTCCTCACTTTGAAAATCGAAACTTACTGATTTGGTTTTTTTATTAAAATTAAACTTCACTATGGTTTCAAAGTTTTTTTGTATTTGATCTTTAATGTCTAAGTAGTATTTTGACATTGGTTTTTTTATTGTGGACTTTCTTCCCCTTATTTGAGAAACAAGCTTTTCTGTATCTCTGACAGATAATGATTTTTTCACAATTTTTTCATAAACAGATAGTTGTTCTGAAAATGAGTTAATATTTATCAAAGCCCTTCCATGACCCATTGAAATAAAATTATCTCTTAAACCACTTTGAATAATAGGATCAAGTTTTAATAGTCGAATGTAATTTGTAATTGTTGTTCTATCTTTTCCTACTCTCTTACTCATCTCTTCATGAGAGATTTTTAATTCCTCAGTTAGTCTACTGTAGGATATAGCAATTTCAATTGGATCTAGATTTTTTCTTTGAATATTTTCTACAAGTGCCATTTCCAATGATTCTTGATCATTTGCCAATCTTATATATGCTGGAATGGATTTCTTTGATAATTTTTTGAATGCCTTTAATCTTCTTTCACCCGAAATCAATGTAAATCGACCATTATTCTTTTTAATTGTAATTGGTTGAATCAATCCTAATTTATCAATTGATGAAGTAAGTTCTTCAAGATCGCTAGTATTGAAATTTGTTCGTGGCTGAAATGGGTTAAGATCAATTAAGTCAATTTCAATTTCATTGAAAAGTCTATTATTTTTTTGATCAAGTATGTTGTTTTCATCATCATTAAGAATTGAGGATAGTCCTCTTCCTAAACTTCTTTTTTTGTAAGCCTTTGCCATATTAATTTAAATTTACTATTTCTTGTGCAAACTTTAAATAACTTTTTGATCCCTTGCTTGTTGCATTGTACACTAAAATACTTTCACCATGACTTGGTGCCTCACCCAAACTAACATTCCTTGGAATGATTGTATTGAAAACTACATTACCAAAATGTTTTCTAACATCTTGTTTAACTTGATTTGATAGTCTTAGTCTGGAATCAAACATGGTTAATAAAATACCCTCTAACGATAAATCAGGGTTGTGAACTTTTTGAACTCCTTTGATTGTGTTTAGAAGTTTGCCTAGACCCTCCAACGCAAAATATTCGCATTGTATTGGAATTATTACAGAGTCTGAGCAAGTCAGAGCATTTAGTGTTATCAATCCAAGAGATGGTGGACAATCTATTATAATAAAATCATATTTTTCTTTAATACTTTTTAAAGCATTTTTAAGTAGGTATTCTCTGTTAGATTTACCAACAATCTCAATTTCAAGCCCAACTAAATCAATTTTAGCCGGTATTATGTCTAGGTTAGGACTACTTGTTTGAATTATTAGTTTAGATGCTTTAGAATTACCATTAATAAGATCATAAGATGATAGATTTGCTTCATTGGAATCTATACCTAAGCCAGATGTTGCATTTGATTGAGGATCAATATCAACTAATAAAACTTTTTTTTCGAGCACTCCAAGTGCAGCAGACAAACTTAATGACGTGGTAGTTTTACCAACCCCACCTTTTTGATTAGATACTGAAATAATTTTACCCATCAATCCTCAATTTCTATGATATATATTTCTTCATTTTGTTTTTTCATAAAATGTATTTCTCTACCATATTTTTCCAAACTATCTAAGTTTTTCAAATTGGATATAAGTTTTTGATCTTTATCTATTTCTTTTTGAAGATGGTTTATTTTATTTTCTAGTTCATTAATTTGTGATTTCAGTTTAATATTTACTGTAAGTGAATTTGAATCAATGAAAATGATCCATATCAAAAAAACAGTAGTTATTAAAATATATATGTTACTAAAAAACTTTAAAAATTTAGAATTTTTTATTTTTTCAATAAACTTCATTTATTAATACTTCAACTCTTGAAGCTATGGATTTAAATGAATAATCTTTTTTTATTATTAGGTCAGCACATTTCTTTGTTGTTTCAACAAATTTTTTATGCATTGGTATAATCATTTTTTCAAACCTGTTTTCAACTTCATTTTTTGTTCTTGACCTTTCAATAATATCTCTGCTTATCCTACGATGTTTCCTTACTTCAGTTTTAACATCCAAAAATATGGCTAAATCAAAGAGTTTTCTAATATTTTTTTTTAACAAAACGTAAATTCCATCAACTATCAAAATATCACAAACATTAATTCTCTTATTTTTTGACAATCTTTTATGGGTTTTATATGAGTAAGTAGGACTGTTTATGGCATTACCCTCTTTGAGTGTTTTTAAATGTTGATAAAATAATTCAAAATCAATGGAATCAGGGTGATCAAAATTAATTCCACACCTTTTTGAAAAACTTAGTTCTGAATAATCTTTGTAATAAGAATCAAGGCATAGGTACTCGACTTTATATTTATTAAATTTTTTTATTATTCTGTTAGACAAAAAGGACTTTCCGGAACCTGTTCCCCCACAAATACCTATAACAACCATTATTCACTTTTTGGATTCAGTCTAAATATTCCTTTATTTTCGACTGCTATGTAAATTAGGCCTTCTGGACTTAATTTAACATCTCTGACTCGGCCAACATTTTTTGCGATTTTTTCTCTGTAAGTAACTTTTCCATCATTCAATTCTAATCTCTCTAAGTACATGTATTTTAGAGAACCAACAAGTAAACTACCTTTCCAATTATCGTAATTTTCACTCCAAACATATTCAAAACTACTTGGAGCTATAGATGGCACCCAATAGTAAAGTGGTTGTTCCAGTCCGGGCAGTGACTTATTTTTTGTGATAGTTGTTCCAACATAGTTAATACCATAAGTTATTTTGGGCCACCCGTAGTTTTTGCCAGCTGATACAATATTTATTTCATCACCACCTCTTGGCCCATGCTCGTTTGTCCAAATTTTCCCAGTTTCAGGATGTAAGAATATTCCTTGTGGGTTTCTATGGCCATAAGAATAAATGGCTTTTTTTGTATCAACATCATTTATGAATGGATTATCATCAGGAATTGAACCATCTATATTTATTCTATAAACTTTTCCACCATCTTTTTTCAAATCTTGAGGATTAACGTCTCTATTTCCTCTATCTCCAATAGTAAAATATAAGAAACCATCATTATCTAACTGTATTCTAGATCCAAAATGCTGACCTCTTGTTGTATTTTCTTCTCCTTTATATAAAACTTTAAGGTTAATAAGTTTACCATCAACAAGTTCAGCACTTGCAATTGCGGTATTTCCGCCTCTTTCTCTATCTCCAGATGCATATGAAAGAAAAATGAGATTATTTTCTTTAAAATCAGGATGAAGCTCAATATCCATTAGACCACCTTGACCTCTTTCATAAATGGAGGGTATTCCCATAACTTCAACGATATCATTATCACTTACAATAAAAATATTACCTCTTTTTTCTGTGTAAATAATTGTTTTTTCATCTATGAACTCTAAACTCCATGGAATATTTTTTGTTGGATGAATAAGCTCAAGTTCATATATTTTATTTTGAGGATCATTAATTGTTGAATCTTCTTGGGCGCAAGAAAAATTTATGATTAAAAGCAGTAATATAATTTTTTTCATATTTCTTGATTAAGAAAGTCGGGATGACAAGATTTGAACTTGCGACCCCACGCACCCCATGCGTGTACGCTACCAGACTGCGCCACATCCCGAATAATGAGTAAATATACTTTAATGACAGCTAACATTATATTTTTTAAGTCTCCAATAATTATAGGGTAGAGGTGTATAAAATCCAACTACAAGCATTATTGGAATTACCCACCAAGTCAGTATGGCACCACCAGTCAAAAATAAATCTGTAATATTCATAGATATTTCCATTGCAACCATGGAAATGAAAGACATACCTAAAGCTGTTTTTAGTGATGAATAAAAACTCATCTGTTTTAAAAGAATTATAGTTTCTAAAACTATTGATGTTATCAAGCCATTTAAAATTGCTAATCCCATGACTTCAAAATTAGACCAATAATGATCAATGTTTTGGAAATAAAATATTGTTCCAAAGTCACCAATTGAACAACCTAATAAACACCATAATGTATTTTTTTTTGATTGTCTCCACGTGGATTTGCAATTCCAATTCACTGATGCAAAATTATTTATTTTGTAAATAAAAAAAACCAATTAACTAAAAATTAACTAATTGGTCTTAAATTATGTCGGGGTGGCAGGATTCGAACCTACGACCTCCGCGTCCCAAACGCGGCGCGATAACCGGGCTACGCTACACCCCGAAAATGGGTGCTAATATAAAACTCTTTACATTAACCTCAAACACAAATTTTTGTATTAATTTTGACTGAATGTCAACTGATATTATTAAAACACTTATCATTGGTTCTGGCCCTGCTGGATACACGGCTGCAATTTATGCGTCAAGAGCAGATTTAAAGCCAGTATTATATACTGGTATGGAGCCTGGTGGCCAACTTACAACCACTACTGAAGTTGATAATTTTCCAGGATATCCGAATGGAATAGATGGTCCAAAAATGATGGAGGAATTAAAGGCCCAAGCTGAACGATTTGGAACAGATGTTAGAATTGGCGAAGCAACCAGTGTTATTTTAAGTAAAGATTTGAATAAAAACCATGAAATAATCATAGATCACGAAAAAAAAATTTTTGCAAAAACTGTTATTATATCCACTGGCGCAAGTGCAAAATATTTAGGTCTTGAAAGTGAGCAGAAACTAATTGGTGGTGGGGTTTCTGCGTGTGCAGTTTGTGATGGATTCTTTTATAAAGATCAAGATGTTGCTATTGTTGGTGGCGGTGA
>QOQA01000018.1 GCA_003331875.1 Cryomorphaceae bacterium
GTTGTACCAAAACTCCCCAAAATTGATTTTGCTATTATTGGAGAACCAACAAAAATGGAAATTGCTATTGCTGAGAAGGGGTTAATTGTTTTTGACTTGATTATTGAGGGCAAATCCAGTCACGCAGCTCATCCTAATAAAAATAATCCAATTCAAAAAATCAATAAAATAATTGATCAAATCAATGCATTAAATTTTAATAAAGTTTCCCAAACTCTTGGTAAAGTTAAAGTAACAATTACCCAAATAAATGCCGGTAAACAACATAATGTAGTTCCTTCTAATGTTAAAATGGTTGTTGATGTAAGGGTTAATGATTTGTACTCAAATCAACAGATATTAAAGATATTTAATGAAAATATAGACTGTAAAATATTGCCAAGAAATCTTGACCTGAATAGTAAATCAATTAACAGTAGTCATCAAATTAATTATATTGCTAAAAAATTAAAAATTAACACTTACGGATCTCCGACACTCTCTGACCAATCAAAAATCAGTTGTGACTCTGTTAAGTTAGGGCCGGGTGATTCAACTAGGTCACATACTGCTAATGAATTTATTTTTTTAGAAGAAATAAAAAACGCCATACCTAGATATATAAGAATTTTAGAGATGCTAAAAATCTAAATATGAATAGCCCTGTTTTCCAAAGCAGCGAGGGCAGCTTCTTTTAATGCTTCAGAGTAAGTAGGGTGTGGATGACTCATCATAGCGATATCCTCGCAGGAGGCTTTGAACTCCATTGCTGTTACAGCTTCAGTAATTAGATCAGCTGCTCTAGCTCCGATAATATGAACTCCAAGTATTTGATCAGTTTTTTTATCAGCTAAAATCTTTACAAAACCGCTTAAATCATTACTAGCTCTTGATCTACCAAGAGCTCTCATAGGAAAATTTCCTTTTTTGTAATTAATTTTTTCTTCAATAAGTTGTTGCTCAGTCCTTCCAACACTTGAGACTTCAGGCCAGGTATAAATGACATTTGGAATTAAATTATAATCAATATGTGGTTTTTGATTTTTTAAAATTTCTGCAACTGCAATTCCTTCCTCTTCTGCTTTGTGTGCCAACATGGGTCCACTAACAACATCTCCAATAGCAAAAATATTCTCATTTGATGTTTTAAATTGTCTATCAATAGTAATTCTTCCTAAATCATCAGTAATAACACCAACGGATTTCAAACCTAAATTTTCGGTGTAGGGTTTTCTCCCAACAGAGACGAGGCAATAATCTGAAACAAACTCTAAAGTTTCTCCGGATTTATTTTCAGCCTTAACAATTACATTGGTTTCGTTTGCTTTTACATCGAAAACTTTTGAGGATAAATGAAATTTTATTTTTTCTTTTTTAAATATTTTAAGTAATTCTTTAGAAACATCATTATCCATGAAAGGCGTAATCTTTTCTGAATATTCAATAACATTAACTTCTGATCCAAGCCTATTGTAAACTTGACCCAACTCGAGACCTATTACACCTGCCCCTATGATGGTTAGCGATTTGGGAATTTCAGTCAGAGATAGAGCCTCGGTAGATGTAATTATTCGATCTTTGTCAATATTTATAAATGGTAAAGTGGCAGGCTTTGAGCCGGTAGCAATAACACATTTGTCAAATTTTATTTTTTCATTAATATCATTATCAATTTGAATTATATTATTATCAATAAAACTTGCAAAACCATTATAAACATCGATATTGTTTTTATTCATTAAAAAATCAATTCCCTTAACGGTTTGAGATACCACATTGTTTTTCCTTTCAATCATTTTTTTGAAATCCAAAGAAACTGATCCTTGTACTTCGATTCCATGACTAGAAATATTATGCTTCACATCGTGATAATGGTGAGAAGAATCCAATAACGCCTTTGATGGAATACAACCAACATTTAAGCATGTCCCGCCGAGGGATGAGTATTTTTCAATAACAGCGGTTTTAATTCCCAACTGAGATGCACGAATTGCACAAACATAACCACCAGGACCTGAACCTATAACAACTAAATCGTAACTTTTCACAACTATAAAAATACTAAATGTTATCTAGATATTTATCCGTTTATATCTTTAAATTACGTTAATTAATGTCGCATTTTATGAATATATTAGCTTAAGAATGGAAAAGGGGAAGCATATACCAAACATTACACCTAAAATAAGTTTGATCGATTCTGTAATTCCAATATTTTTTCTAATTACACTTCTCTTTTTAAATGTCGGTATATATGGCGATTCAGCACTTGAGGGTTCAAATCAGTTCATATTGCTAATAGGTGCATTTTTAGCAATTTTAATAGGTGTTAAGAATAAAATAAGCATTAATTCTATTTTTGACTCAATCTCTAAAAATATCAAATCTATCAGCATACCCATATTGATTTTACTTTTAGTTGGCTCACTAGCTGGATCATGGTTACTCAGTGGGATTATTCCTTCCATGATTTATTACGGGTTTAAAATAATTAATGCCTCATTTTTTCTACCATCTTGTATAATAATATGTGCACTAACCTCTTTTGCAACAGGGAGTAGCTGGTCAACCAGTGCAACGGTAGGAATTGCATTAATAGGAATTGGAAAAGTCTTAGGTTTTGAAACTGGAATGGTTGCTGGGGCTGTTATTTCAGGAGCATATTTTGGAGACAAAATGTCTCCTCTCAGTGACACAACAAATCTTGCTGCTGCTGTTACTGAATCGAAACTGTTTGAACATATTAAGTATATGATGATAACCACATTTCCAACAATAGTTATCACATTTATATTTTTTTTATTATTTAACTTCTTTAATCTACCAAATGAAGGTGTTACAAATCAAAATTACGTTCAACTTATTCCAGACTTCTTTAATACCAGTCCTATTCTGTTTTTGGTCCCTTTATTTGTTATTATCTTAATTATTAAAAAAGTAAACCCTGTTATAGCTCTTTTTTTTGGAACTATATCTGCAGCTATTTTTTCCTTACTTTTTCAAAAGGATGTAATAAATGCGATTATTCAAAATAGTCCAGAGAAAAATCTTAATGAATATATAGTTATAATGAACTCAATTATTGGTGAAACTAACATTGAAACTAATATTAGTTTTTTAGACGAACTTTTATCATCTAGTGGTATGGCGGGTATGCTCGATACTGTCTGGTTAGTGATTTGTGCTATGGTTTTTGGAGGCGTTATGGATGGAATTGGTGCTCTAAAAAAGATAAGCTTATCATTACTCAGTTTTGCAAAATCAACACTTAGTTTATATGCAAACACTGTATTCAGCTGCCTTACTGTAAACATAACTGCATCTGACCAATACTTATCAATTGTGATCCCTGGAAAAATGTATTCAGAAGCCTATAAAGAGAGAGGTTTAGCCTCAGTTAACTTGAGTAGAACTATTGAAGATTCAGGAACTGTTACTTCAGTTTTGATTCCCTGGAATACATGTGGAGCATATCAATCTCAAGTTTTAAATGTTGGTGTGTGGGATTATTTCATTTATGCAATTTTTAATTGGCTAAGTCCAATAACAACTTTAATTATAGCATATCTTAAATTTAAAATAAAAAAGACTTAATGTCAGAATCTAACAGTAATTACAAGAATATTTTTGGGATTTTTCTAATTTTTTTCTCAATACTAACTTTAATTTCAATGTTATCATATCTGTTTACCTGGCAGATTGATCAGTCTGAGCTAGATTTTATCACAAAATCCAATTCAAATATTCAGAATTATGGTAAAAAAATTGGATTAATTATATCAAATTTCTTAATATTTAAGGGATTTGGACTTGGGTCTTTCGTATTTCCTGTACTCTTTAGTATATATGGACTTTCAATGTTGCTTAATATTATTTCAAAAAAATTAGTTGATATTTCAATAAATGCAATAGTAATTTGCATTTGGATTTCATTGATTTTAAGTTATTTAGTTGAAAATAAAATATTTGGTGGTGTTTTTGGATATGAAATCCATATTTTCCTAATTGAATATGTTGGAGAAATAGGTCTAGTTCTATTACTAGTATTTATTTTGCTGTGTTTTCTTATTTTGAATTTTAATATCAATATTATTAATCTCAAGAAAATTTCTACTAAATCTGAATTTGAAATTCAACCTAAAATTGATGACAACGAAGAAAAAGGTCTTAGTGATAGCTTTAATAAAAATGTAAATATTGATGAGGAAATAAAACCAACAATTTCAAATTTTTCAAAACTTGAAGATGATGAATATAATAATTCTCCTGAGCAGGAAAAAAAGCTTGAGATTGAAATTGAGGATACACAGGAAGAGGAGATCGCTGATTTAAACAATTTACCTGATTATGATCAGAAATTGGATCTAGGATCATTTGTAAAACCAAAGATTGATCTTCTAGTTGAACACGACAGTACAGGTGCAATTAAGATTGATGAAAATGAATTATCAAAAAATAAAAATAAAATTGAGGAAACACTTTTAAATTATAAGATTGAAATAAAAAGTATTAAAGCTACAATTGGACCAACAGTAACGCTATATGAAATAGTACCAGAAGCTGGTGTTAGAATATCCAAAATTAAAAACCTTGAAGATGATATAGCACTATCACTTTCTGCTTTGGGTATTAGAATAATTGCCCCAATGCCAGGAAAAGGAACAATTGGGATTGAAGTTCCAAATGAATCGCCAAAAATTGTATCAATTAAATCTTTATTATCATCCAAAAAATTTCAAGATGCTGAAATGGAACTTCCACTTGCCTTGGGTAAAACAATTAGTAATGAGACTTTTGTTGTTGATTTAACAAAGATGCCACACTTACTTGTTGCAGGTGCAACTGGACAAGGAAAATCAGTTGGAATAAATTCAATCATAACATCAATAATTTATAAAAAACATCCAGCTGATGTTAAGTTTGTACTTGTGGACCCCAAAAAAGTTGAATTAACATTATTTAATAAAATTGAAAAACATTACTTAGCGAAACTTCCCGAGGTTAATGATTCAATTATTACTGATAGTAAGATTGCAGTTAAAACATTGAAATCACTATGCAAAGAGATGGATAACAGGTATAATATGTTAAAAAATGCAAAATGTCGAAATATAAAAGAATATAATCAAAAGTTTAAAATAAGGGTTTTAAACCCAAATGAAGGTCATAAATATATTCCATATTTAGTACTTATAATAGATGAATTTGCAGACTTGATAATGACAACGGGTAAAGAAGTTGAAACTAATATTGCAAGGCTAGCTCAAATGGCTAGAGCTGTCGGAATACATCTAATATTAGCAACTCAAAGACCATCAGTAAATGTTATAACTGGACTTATAAAAGCAAATATTCCAGCGAGAATCGCATTCAGGGTAACTAGTAAAATTGATTCGCGTACTATTTTAGACTCATCTGGGGCTGATCAATTAATTGGGAGAGGTGATATGTTATTTTCTCAGGGTAGTGATTTAACAAGATTACAATGCGGATTTGTTGATACACCTGAAATTGAAAAAATTGTTTCGTTCGTTGGAAATCAAGTTGGGTATTCAACTCCGTATGTTTTACCTGAAATCGTTGATCAAGAAACAAATGTAAGTGCTGAAAATGATATTTCAGAAAGAGATCCCCTGTTTCGAGATGCAGCAGA
This sequence comes from Cryomorphaceae bacterium, assembly GCA_003331875.1. Lineage (GTDB taxonomy): Bacteria > Bacteroidota > Bacteroidia > Flavobacteriales > Flavobacteriaceae > Eutrophosalina. The sequence goes on from QOQA01000018.1 coordinate 5,633, forward strand.
AATAATTGTTAATGCACAACAAGGTTCTGCATCACTATTACAAAGAAAAATGAAATTAGGATACAACAGGGCAGGACGAATTATTGATCAATTAGAAGCGGCTGGGGTAGTTGGACCTTTTGAGGGAAGTAAAGCTAGATCAGTAAATGTAAAAGATCTTCTTGATTTAGATGAATTTTTAAGATAAAATGAATAAATATTATACTTTATTTTTTTCTCTATTTTTTTTGTCTATCTCTTCACAAAATGACCTCGAAAAGATTAAAAACAAGTATCAATCAATTAATTCATATAATCTTAATTATAACTTAGTAGTATCAACATTAAAAGAAAATAATACTGTGGTTTTAATTGAAGAATCCGGTATAATGTATGGAAATAATTCTTCATTTATGATTAAACATAAAAATATGGATATAATAAGTGATGGAAAGAAAATTTACAATGTTATCCATAATATTAGAGAAATTAATATAACAGAGTATTCAAACAATAACTTATGGAATCCTATTAATATTTTTAAAAATTTACTCAACAGATTAAACTCAAGTATAATTTCCTACAATAAAGATTATATTCTTGTCGAGTTTTTAATTTCTGATTTGAATAAAGTATATAAATTTTTTTTAGACAGAAATTATGATGTTTTTAAATTGGAATTAACTACAAGCGGATCTAAATCAAAAACAACTATATTTTTACAAGATCTTATTTTCAGTAATAAGATTTACAATATTGTATTTGATCATTCCAATTACGAAAATTATTATTTAAACAAACTATGAAAGTTCTTGACAGGTATATTCTAATATCCTATTTAACAAAATTTATCAGTTTTTTTATAATAATAATGATTGTTTTTATTTTTCAAACAATATGGATGTTTATAGATGATTTGGCGGGTAAAGAATTGGATGCAGAAATCCTATTTAAATTCATTATTTATTATTGCCCTAAGCTTATCCCACTGGTTTTACCATTGACTGTTCTTTTAGCCTCAATTATGACATATGGTGACCTTGCTGAGAATTATGAGTTTGCTGCAATCAAATCCTCTGGAATCTCATTATTGAGATCTATGAAAAGCTTACTAATTTTTAACACTTTGCTGTGTTTTTGTGTCTTTTTTATTTCAAACAACCTTATACCCTACTCTGAATTTAAATCTTATAATTTGAGAAAAAACCTAGCAAAAGTAAAACCTACTCTAGCAATTAGCGAAGGTATATTCAATACCATGGGTAATATGAATATAAAAGTTGAAGATAAATATGGTGTTGATAATAATAATTTAAGTAATGTTATAATTCACAAAACAAATAAATACAATGATAACCTAACAGTTATAAAGTCAGAGACTGGTCAGCTTGTATTTGATGAATCATTAAATGTTTTAAATATTGTTTTAAATGATGGTTATAGATACGAAGAAATTTTAACTGAAGGAACGAACAATAAAGAATTTAAGCCACACACTACTATCAAGTTTAAAAAACATACTATCGTTTTTGATTTAAAGACATTTTATGAAGTTGATTTTAGTCAAGAAAAGTATAATAATACATTTCGAATGCAAAATATAAAACAACTTAAATTTAGTGTTGATTCACTTGAAATTAAACTGGCACAACAGTACAATAATTTTAGTGAAAGTTTTTATAAAAGAACTGGATTATATAGCTTCCAAACTAGCTATAAAGGATCAGGAAGTATTGATAAAATTAATATTGACAATCACAAAACTATATTGGATGATTTTGAGGAAAGATATAGAAAATCCATTCTCAAATCAATTCAAAGGAATATTGAAAATCAAAGAGTTACATTGTCAACTCAAAAAACAAATTTTTTTGTAAGGAATAAATTAATCAATCTTCACAAATTAAGTTATTATGAAAAGTTTGCAATTTCTTTATCTCCTTTGATACTTTTTATTCTAGGTTCTTCATTAGGAGCTATAATAAGAAAAGGCGGATTTGGATACCCGGTAGTTTTTGCGTTGATGATATTTTTAATATATCATTTCATTGGAACTTTTTCTAAAAATGCTGCAGAGGATGGCACAATAAGTGCAACATTTGGTAGTATAATTTCAACATTAATAATTCTTCCTTTGTCAATTTATTTATTTAAGAGAGCAAGTATGGATAAGGAAATCTTTAATATTGAATATTTCAGTTCAAAATTTCTCAATTTTTTTAAAATTAAAAATGAAAATTAAATTAAATAAAATTTCTGAGGCATTAATGGATTTCAAAAATGGAAAAGTATTAATTGTTGTTGATGATGAAAACAGAGAAAATGAAGGTGACTTTGTTTTTCCAGCTCAAATTATTAATAAAGAAGTTGTCAATTTTATGATAAAAAATGGTAGAGGCTTAGTTTGCGTTCCGATGACATCAAAAAGATGTAAAAAATTATTATTACAACCTATGGTAACAAAAAACACCGAGGTTATGGATACGGCATTTACTGTTTCAGTTGATTTGAAAGGAAATGGGGTTACATCTGGAATATCTGCAAGTGATAGATCTAAGACAATCAAAGCGTTAGTAGATTTAAAAACAAAGCCAGGTCAATTAACGAGACCAGGTCATGTTTTTCCACTAGTTGCAAAAGATGGGGGAGTATTAAGAAGATCAGGTCATACAGAGGCAGCAGTAGATTTGGCTAGGTTGGCTGGCTTTTTGCCAGCTGGTGTAATTTGTGAAATTATGAATGAAGACGGTTCAATGGCAAGATTACCAGAATTATTATTAGTTGCTAAAAAATTTAATTTAAAAATCATTTCTATTGAAGACTTGATAGCCTACAGAATGAAGCACGATACTTTGATTCAAAAAATAGATGAAACATCGTTAAAGATAATGAATTCGAATTTTAAACTACATGTTTTTAGTCAAGTTAATTCTGATAAAATACATTTTGCGATTACACACGGTTCTTGGAAAAAAAATAATCCTGTTTTAACTAGAATGATTTCAACCAAATCAATCAACAAATCAGTAAGTAGTATTCATAATCAAAGTGACATTGAATTAAATAAATGTATATATTCAATAATTAACGAAAAAAGTGGTTCTATTATTTTTGTAAATCAAAGCAATGAAAGTTCTATTGTTCTTGAAAATTTAAGTAAAATTGGTGATACTGAAATTAAAAAACCACTATCGTCAACAAAAAAAAACAAGATGGATTCAAAAGATTTCGGTTTAGGAGCTCAAATTTTAGAAAGTCTTGACATAAGCAAAATAAAACTCTTATCAAATAGCAATAAGGTTAAAAGAATTGGTTTGAGTGGATATGGACTTCAAATTGTTAAAAGAGTCAAATATTAAACAAACCACAGTTTAACGGAAAGTAAAAAAATAGAAATCAATAAGAATATTTTTATTATTCCTTCACCCCTAATTACACTATACCTACTTGACCACCACGCTCCAAAAAGAGTTCCAAAACCTAGAGCAAAGCCGTAACCAAAATTTACAAGGTCATTGAATAGAAAAGTCAAAAATGCACCAATAGAATATATCAGAATTACAACACTTTTTGTTGCATTTACTCTAACAAGATTCATTTTGTTGTAGAGATTTAAAAAAAGCATAATTATGAATCCAATTCCTGCATTTACAAATCCCCCATATATTCCGATGAAAAAAAAGACAAAACATGATACAACTAAATTTTTTCCACTTAATCTTTCATTCAAATCTCTTTTTAATATTTTTGGACTAAATAGTATTAATATTATTACAATTATCATTATTACAGATAGTGTTCTGTTGAAAATCTTGTCGTTTATGTCGACTGCAATATATGCTCCAATTAGAGAACCAATTAAAGCGAATAAACCAATATAGACGTTAAATGGATAAGTTGATACACCTTTACTTTTAAATCCCATATTTGCTGAAAAAGCAGTCATTATAAGTCCTATTCTGTTAGTTCCATTTGCAATATTTGATGGTAATCCTAAAAAAATTAAAATTGGTAATGTAATTAGTGAACCACCACCAGCCATAGTGTTGATTACACCTACTATGCAACCAACCAAAACTAAAATTGGATAATGCCAAAAATTGTCAACAAATATATCCATGAGTAATTATGTGTTTCGTTAATAAAGTCTTTTTTCTTTAAATTTCAAAGATTTGTTAATTATATTTGTCTCCCAAAGGAGAGATGGCAGAGTGGTCGAATGCGGTGGTCTTGAAAACCATTGAGGGTCACACCTCCGGGGGTTCGAATCCCTCTCTCTCCGCACCCAACCTTATGAATTTTTCATAAGGTTTTTTGTTAATTACTTGACAACTAATTACTAACATAAGAAAGAGTAATTCGTTATTTTTATACGTGCTCTCTACAAAAGAAAATTTCTACATTAATAAAGAAGAAAAATTTTGTTCAAACACTTACCACCCTCTTCCAGTTGTTCTGTCAAAAGGAAAGGGTGTTTATGTATGGGATGTTCATGGAAAAAAGTATTTTGACTTTCTTTCCTCATACTCTGCTGTAAACCAAGGTCATTGCAATCAGAAAATTTTAAATGCTTTTCTCAAACAGTCAAAAAAACTAACTCTTACGTCTAGAGCTTTTTACAACAATGAACTAGGAAACTCACTTGAATATATAACATCTATTTTTGGATATGATAAGATGCTTCCGATGAATTCTGGAGCTGAAGCTGTTGAAGCCGCTTTAAAAATCTGTAGAAAATGGGGTTATGAGGTAAAAAAAGTTGAAAAAAATAAAGCAAAAATTATTGTTTGTGATGGAAATTTTCATGGCAGAACTACAACAGTTATTTCATTTTCATCGTGTCAAGAAAGCAAAAAAAATTTTGGACCACTAACCCTTGGGTTTGAAATAATTGAATATAATAATGTTGAAAAATTAGAGAAAGCTCTTAAAAAAGATAAAAATATTGTGGGGTTTTTGGTTGAGCCAATTCAGGGTGAGGGTGGTGTTGTAGTTCCTGATGATGGATATTTAAAAATCTCTAAAAAATTGTGTGAAAAATATAATGTATTATTTATAGCAGATGAAATCCAAACAGGTATCTGCAGAACTGGAAAAATGTTGGCATGTGACCATGAAGAGATAAAACCAGATATTGTTATTCTTGGGAAAGCACTTTCAGGTGGTTTTTACCCTGTATCAGGTGTCCTCGCTAATAAGAAAATAATGGGTGTACTTAAAGTTGGGCAACATGGTTCAACATTTGGTGGAAATCCGTTAGGCTCTGTAGTAGCGAAAGAATCCATAAAGTTTGCAGTTAATAACGATTTATCAAATAATGCAACAATCATGGGAGATTTGTTTAGATCCAATTTAGAAAAACTTCGAGTTAAGCATAAATTAATAAAAAAAGTGAGGGGAAAGGGTTTATTGAACGCCATTGTACTTGATTGTGAGGAGAGTTCTGAGATACCTTGGCAATTATCAATAAAAATGCGCAATAATGGAGTTTTGGCAAAACCAACACAAGGAAATAAGATAAGATTTGCACCTCCTCTTATCATAACTAAAAAACAAATATTGAAGGCAATTCAGTTAATTGATACAAGTTTTTCAGAGCTTAAATATGAATATTCAGATAAATAGTGAAACATCATCTCTCAAAGAAGTTCTAATTGGTAACTCTTATAATTTTAAATCACCATTAAATTTTAGAGATTTATATGACCCAACTTCTTTAATAAACTATTTAAAAGGAAGGTATCCTATAAAGTTTAGGTTACAGAATCAACTTTCAAAACTTAAAAAAACATTAATTAAAAATGGTGTCATAGTTCATGAACTTGATATTGTCAATACAAATCAGATTTTTTCTAGAGATCTTGGATTTGTAATTGATGACAAGTTTTTTTTGTCATCAATTATTCCAGATAGAGAGCATGAATTGAAAGGATTAAAATCAATATTGAAAAATATCAATAATATAGTTAGGCTTCCAAAAAGTGCGCATATTGAGGGAGGTGATGTTGTAGTTGATAAGAATCATGTTTTTATCGGATACTACGGTAAAAATGACTACAAAAATCAAATTACTGCAAGAACCAATAAAAAAGCAATTAGAATTATAAGAGATAAATTGAAAAATAAAGAAATTTTTCCAATTGAATTAATAAAATCCTCCACAAAACCTACCATTAACGCTCTTCATCTTGATTGCTGTTTTCAGCCAGTTTCCAAAAACAAAGCTGTAATATGTAAAGAAGCTTTTGCCAATAAAATTGAACTTAATTTTTTAATCTCATATTTTGGAGAACAAAATATTTTTGAGGTAACACTTAAAGAAATGTCAAGGCTTTACTGTAATTTCTTTTCAATAAATGAAAATACCGTTATAACTGACAAAAGATTTACAAGATTAATTAGATGGTTTGATGAAATTGGAATGAAAGTTGAAAAGATTGACTTCTCAGAAATATCTAAACTTGGTGGTCTATTCAGGTGTTGTACATTACCCCTCAAAAGAGAAAAAAATAAAAAATAAAAGTTTGGCTTGTTTATTGATGTTACTTTTTTTGTGAAATATGTATTTTTATTCTTATCTTTTTTTGTTTATTCACAGCAACTTACATTACAAGACACAGGTGTTAATTTAGAATTTATAAAAAGAGAGTTATCTGCCCCATACCAGTCAAATACTGTAATTATCACAGGTAATAAATATTATTTTAAAAAATCCATTAATGCAACCTTAAAGTTATCAAATAACGAATCACCTGTTAATGTTGTTACTAATTATAATTTACTAGAACAGACCTTTGATGTTTTTGATGGAAGTGAGACTCTAAAGTTATTACCTAATAAAATTAAAAAGGTTATATTTCCAGATAAAGAGTTTGTTTCAATAGATAATAAATTTTATGAAGCAATTGAGGTTAATGACAATTTTTCACTGCTTGCTGATACATACTTAGAGATATATTTTCCCGAGTATACGCCTGGGATTCAAGATAAACCTGATCCAAAATACAGGAAAAAGAACTCCGTCCTGTTGTACTACAAAGACAGGTTCAATTATGTAGAAAGAAGAAAAAGTTTTTTGATATCTATGTTCAATAAAAATATGGCAAAAGAAATCAATACTTTCATGAAAAAAAACAAGATTTCCCCACGTGATAATGATGAACTAAAATCTTTGTTTGTTGAATTTCACTCTTCGCTAAACAGATAGGTCTAAAAATAATTTAGCTCTTCGAGATACCTCTTTCCAGTCATTATTTTCAATCAATTTATTTTCAGCAATCCAAGACCCTCCAATTCCAATAATATCATCAGATTTCGCATATTTTGCAAAGTTATTCTGGGTAATACCACCAAGAACAACGTATTTTAAATTCAAGTGTTTAAATGGACTATTTATTCTGTTTAAATAATCTACTCCACCTAAGTTTTCGGCAGGGAAAAACTTGAGTTTATTAATTCCATATTTGATAACAGTTGAAATATCTGTAGGTGTTGAGATTCCTGGAATAAAATTAAAATCCAAATCTGTGGATTTTTTAATAATTTGAGTATCAGTTGATGGTGATAGTCCAAAGTTTGCCCCCACATCTTGTGCAAAAATAAGATCCTCAACAGATAAAATTGTACCTATTCCTATATTCAAAGGAATTTGTGAATTAACTATTTTTTCAATAGATTTTTTTGAGGCAAAAGTTCTCAAAGCAATTTCTATATTTCTAATTCCAGAATCATATAAGCATTTGGCTAAATCAATTGCTTTTTTTTGATCGTGAATTACTAAAACTGGTAGTATCTTATTATCAATAAACATTGTTATTTCTGAAGTTCTTTATTTCTAAGTCAGTAAATTTATTAATATCTCCTTTAAATGTATGTGCAATAGCAAATGAAGATGCAGCAAATGATATAATTTTTTCAATATCCCACCCAGAGATGACACCATGCATGGTAGCTCCAAGAAAAGAATCACCAGCTCCTACTCTGTCAATTTGATTGACTTCATATATTTCACTTCTATAATTATGAGATTCATAGCTTATGAGTGAAGCTAAATTATTTTCTTTACGTATTGTCATAGCAATCAGAGGGATTTTGTAAATTTTTAAAATTTCACTTACAGTTTTCTCTGTTTCATCAAAAATAGTATCACTATTAGAATTAATGTCTAATTTTAAAATTTCTCTTATTGTATTTGTGTTAGTAAATAAAAAATCAATGCTATTTAGTATTTTTTGAGTAAATACTCTACATTCACTCATAGACCATAAATTTTTTCTAAAATTTATATCATAAATAATTTTAATATTATTACTTTTTGCGAGTTTTATCATGTTCAATATATTATCCTGACATTCGGATGATAAAGCTGGTGTAACACCCGAAATCAAAAGGTATTTTGTTTCTTCAAAAAAACTCAAAAGATGGTCTTTTGAAATTGTGTAAAGTGAAAAACTACTATTTGCCCGGTCATATGAAATTTTAGTGGGTTTGTTATTTTTGCCTGGTATTGTGTAATAAACACCCAATCTATTTTTATCAAAATTAAGGCAACAATCTATATTGAATGATTTTAGAAATGACTCTACATTTTTGCCCATAAAGTTATCTGGAAAAGACGATAAAAATTTACAATTATGTCCTCTTTGTCCTAAAAATGCAAGAGCATTAGCCTCACACCCACCATATCCAATTGAATATGTATTTTTTAAGGATTCACTATCGGACGAAATTCTTAACATTATTTCGCCATAAGCAAGAATTTTATCCATTATACTAAATTTCCTAGTCCAAGAACTATAGCAGATATTATCAAAACAACAAGCCCAGCAAGAAGCTTATTGAATGGTCCTTTAGCATTTTTCCATTCTCCAGCCCTGTATGCCCAAAAATTACTAATTATTAAAGATAAACCTAGAAGAATTGGCCAGCCAATAACTGGTCCGATTTCACCTAACAGAGCTGCTCCTTGTCCATAAACACCAAGTGCCGCAAACCAACAAAAACCTGCTATAATTGCCCACTTATATGCATTTAATGATTTCTCTATACTGAAAGTCTTCCATGAATTATTTCTAATGAGCAAAAAGACAGAGTATCCAAAGTTCATCAAAAAAGCTCCCCAGAGTACCACAACCCAAGCTGCCAAGCTAGAATTTCTTGGAATTACCCCGAATTCAATTGCTGTTTGTGCAACTGGTGCAGCATTTGCAAATCCTACATTAAGTAAGGATGATAACAAACCACATGTAACAGCAATTAAAATTCCTTTGGTAATATTTTTAGACTTATTTGAGGTTTCAATTAATTTATCTCTGTCTATTCCTGCCTTTGCGGTTATAGCTACTCCAATTAGTGAAATGAATAAACCAGCTATTATGTAAGGAAATGATGGTTGAGATGTCGCATTTTCAATTTGAAATAATGGAATAAGACTACCGGCTGATCCAGCGAGCCCCATAACAATACCCATAGTTAATGATAAACCTATATATGGAACACTAACACCAAACATAATACCCCCAACTCCCCAAGCAAAACCTAAAGCCATCGCCCAGAAAATTGCGTCACGAGGAGAACTCGATATTATCTCAAGTAGATCAGGAATTGCAATGTATGCCCATATCATAGGAAATAATATCATTGCAACTAAAACATGAATGACCCACCATGATTCCCATGACATTGGATTCATGTATTTCATTCCTAAACCAAAAGTTCCCTGAAAGAAACTGGCAAAAATTAAAAGTAAAAAAGGTAAAAATAATTCCATAATTATTGTTTTGTTATAGTTATACGTTTTTTAATTAAGTAATCATCAAGTGCAAGCTCAGAGCAATCATGACCAACTCCACTTTCCTTAATTCCACCATGTGGAAGATAAATATCATACTTAATACCATTTATTTGAACTTCTCCAAAATCAAGCTCATTAATAAAGCGATTTATTCTTTCTTTATTTTTTGTAAATAAGTAGGATGCTAAACCATATTTAGTATTGTTCGCAGATTTAATAACATCATCTTCTGTTTTAAAAGAAATTAGTGAAGCAACAGGACCAAAAATCTCTTCATGGAAAATATTCATTTTTTCAGTTACGCCGCTAATTACCGTAGGTTGTATCCAATTCCCAACATTCAATTTATCTAGCGATTTTCCACCATACTGAAGTTTTGCACCATCATCAATTGTCTCTTTAATTAATCCCAAAACTCTTTCTTTTGATTTGTTTGTGATCATTGGACCAATTTCATAATCCAGTTGTTTATTGAAACCTGTTTTCAATTGCTTTGCTTTAGAAATCATTTTATCCATAAACTCGTCGAAAATTTTCTCTTGAATAAAAAAACGATTAGCTGCAACGCATATTTGACCACAATTTCCAAATTTTATAGCCGCACCAATATTTGATGCTAGTTCAATATCTGCATCATCAAAAACAATAAATGGTGCATTTCCACCGAGTTCCATGCTGTATTTTTTTATAGATGTTGATGAATCAGAGATAACTCTTTTGGCAGTTTCAGTTGACCCAATCATTGTAATTAATTTTGGTAAAGTACTCTTTGATAAAGTTGTAGCAACCTCACTTGGTTCTCCACATAAAATATTCACAACCCCTCTTGGAAAATTAATTTCATGAAGAATTTCACCAATAATATATAACGATACTGGAGATAACTCTGAGGGCTTTAAAATAATACTACATCCAGATGCAAGAGCTGGACCTAGCTTAAATCCAGCATTAAGCAATGGAAAATTCCAAGCCAAATATGCAACTACAACCCCAATTGGCTTTGAAACTAAATGATGGCTGTGAGTTCCATCAGGATCAATAATTTCTTTATCCTTTTGATAATCTTCTATAATATCTGAGTAGTATTTTAAACTGTTAGTGATTGATTCTACATCCTCCGCAGTTGCGTTGTATGGTTTTCCCATTTCATAGGAAATTGATTTTCTTAAAATCTCTTCTTTTTCTAAAATTTTATCTCTCAATATGAGCATCCACTCTTTTCTTTTCTTAACGGGTGTTTTTGACCAAGTATCAAATCCTTGCTCTGCTGATTTCAAAGCTCGTTCAGAATCCAAACTATTTGCCCATGAAAGTGTAGCAATCCTCTCATCATTTAAAGGACTGTAAATTTCTTTTGTTACATTATTTACAGAGGAAACTAGTTCTCCCTCAATATACATTTTAAGTTGTCCAAAATTCATCTTTAAATTTTAATTTCATTTAAATAATTCTCATCAACATCAATCCCTAAACCAGGAAGTGTATTAGTCTTTATATATCCATCTTTCATCAAGATATTATTTTTTATAATATTTTCTCGAATTTTATTTTCAGTTCTATCGTATTCAATGTATGCATCATCTTGATAGAGTCTTCCTGGTATGGGTTCAAGATTTGATATGAAATTAATTGCTGCAAAAAATGCAATTCCTGAACCCCATGTGTGAGGAATTACTTTCACACCTTTTGTAGATGAAAGTGACGTTATACGTTTTGCTTCAGTCAAACCACCACAGGAACAAATATCCATTTGCAAAAAATCAATACATTTTTTATCCAAAAGCTTCTGAAAACCATATCTCAAATATTCACATTCTCCAGCTGCAACTGGTATTTGGGACTTCGCCTTGAAATCTGAATATTGATCATAGAATTCAGGTGACAGTGGCTCTTCAAACCATTTGATTTCCATGTTTTCCAATCGTTTTGAAAGTTTTAAAGCCTCATCATATGAATATGCGTGATTGGCATCAATCATAAGCTCAATATCAAAACCAATTGCATTTCTGACTGCTTTTACATTTTTTTCATCATCATCTATATTTAATCCAACTTTCATTTTGATTGACTTGAAACCATCATTTACATATCCAATAGCTTCATCACATAAATTTTGGATGAGGGTTTTAGAATCTGAAAAATAAAGACCAGTTGCATAGGGTCTTATTTTTTCTCTGTAAGAACCACCTAAAAGGGTAGAAACAGGTAATTTATGGTACTTTCCTTTAATATCCCATATTGCAACATCAATTGCACTAATTGAAGAGAGAAAAACCCCTGATCTACCATAATCATGAACTCTTCGAAATAGCGTCGACCAAATCACATCAGATTCCAATGGATTCATTCCAATTATATTCTGCTTTATATAATCAATGCATTCTTTAACAACTGGTGCAGGTCCATATGCTTCTCCCCATCCAATTAATCCATTGTCACAAATAATTTTAACAATACAAATTTTTCGATTACTATATTCCCATTGCGAAAAGAAAAACTCTTTTTCAAGCTCCTCAGTTAAAACATATGGAATTATCTCAGATATTTTCATTTTAAAACCCTTGCCAGAGACCTTTTGAATCTCCTTTAATATAATCTATATTAATTCTACCTTTTTTTGAATCTGGAATTAACCAATATAAATTATCGAATATATAGTTAGACCCTACTAAGTCGTTAGCCTGTAAATGACTATGTAATGATATATTGCCTCTTTTCTTATATACCATATATTCAGGAATCAAAATATTATTTTTTGGTTGTATCAAAACTTCTTTGGGCCAATGGTTTTTTTTAAAAATATTGTTTTCAAAAAAAACATTTTCAATTTCTGACCCTCCACCAGGGTCAGGCTTATACTGATCACCCAAAACCATTACAGGATCATTCTCAAAATAAAAAACGTTATTAGCCACAAAAACTCCGCTTGATGCTTTATCAACAGCTATCTTTGGAATAATATCTTTACTAACATATACTTTATTTCCGTAAATATAAGAGTTAAAAGGCCCGTTTCTTTCTTGTCCACGTCCTATGTAACCACTCAACCAAAAAGTTTTTCCCTCTTGAAATGCACCATTTTCTCCCTTTACTCTGTGGCCATCATTAATACTTACATTGTATCTGTATGAACAATTGTAATTGTTTCCCAAAATTTCAATAAAACCACCTGCATTATTTCTGCTCAAGTTTCTTTCAACAATCACATCATTACAGTTAAAATCAATATGACATCCTGCGGAATCTGCAGGACCATTAGCATTTTGAAATTTATTTCCATAAATGACAGCATAGGAGGTTCCCCATGTCCAAAGTCCACTACCCCTTCCCCATTTTCTACTATCGTCAAATGAACCAGAATAGTTGATGTCATTTCCTTTAGCAAATAAATTTCTGGTACTGTTAAAAACCATTCCAGGTCCACCTGTTCGTAAAACAGTATTATCAAATACTTGAAGGTTTTTGAACTGTTTTTCTCTTTTTCCAATAAAACGAATGGCAGTATGAGATATGTTTTTGAATTGAGAGTTATTAATTGATATGTTCTCCAAATTTCCAGATTCTGAAAGATTTAATACTCGAATTCCCCATCCATAACTTTTGGTTCCGTTTGGTGTACGAACTTCACTTTCATTTCTTTCATAACCAGGATCTTCATAAAAAATATCTCTAATAATTACTGAGGATACAGTTAAGCTGTCATGCACTTTGTTATTAGTAACTAAATATAAAATCCCTACCCTTAAATCAGTTTTTAATTTTTTGTGCAAAAATTCATTCGCACCACCACCATCTGCAGTAATTTCAAGATTCCTAATTTTTATGTTTGATGAGTTTTCTATAAAAATAGATGCTATTTTGCCTTTTGAATTTATCGTAGGCAACTTAGTATTTCCATCAATTTTATAATTAGATATTTCAATTCCATCTTCATTTATCAGATCAATTGTGTTTAGAAAAGTTGAGCCGTTGGCCAATAATATTTTATCACCATTTGATAAATTAATATTATTTAAAAAATCAAGACTTTTAAAAGGTTTTTCTTTTGTTCCAAGATTTGAATTATCCCCTGTTACTGAGTTGAAGTGATAACTATATCCAGCATCATTTTTATCTCCGTATTGAATTTGAGAGCATGAGCTAAAGACTAAAGCAATAATTAATAAAAGCCTTTTCATTTAATTACCATTATATGCTCCGATATTTGGTTTTGAATCACTTGTTACTGTGTTCCCAAAATAGTCCCTTCCTCCATTATTTTGAATATAATTTTTTACATCAGAACTTCCATTTATTATAAATCCAGAATTAAGGGCAGGACTTCCTGATTTTAATTTATAATCATTTGCAGAATTACCACCTGCATTGGAAAGTTGTGGATCTGTACTCAATAAATCACTAGGATCGTGATTATAGGTGTAATTTGAGTCTATAACAACATTTCCGTAATACATGTTGTTACGAAATGAATTAAACTGTTCCGTATCATTCCTAATGTCCATAGTTAACTTGGCTTGATCACTTACATAAATGATGTTGTTGTATACATACGTATATTCAGCTTCTCTGAAAAAGATTTCAATGTGACTCATAGGATTGTTGTTGACATCATTTATACTGGGAACAAATACTGTATTGTTGTATATGAAGTTATTATTGGATGTCACTCTTCTGTTTTCCCCTGCAAAATCAGAAATCCAAAAAACATTTCCATGATTTTGACCTGTTCGCTTACCGTCTGCAATACTGATATTATAACGATACCCACACATTTCATTTTCACCCAAAATTTCCACAAAACCCCCAAAGTTATTTCTACTTAGGTTGTATTGCATGACCACTCTTTCACAACCCCAGTCAATATGAGCACCATATGAATCTTGTGGTCCATAGGCATTCTCAAAAATATTTTCTTGAATAAGTGCATCATTACATGTGTAAGTCCACAAACCACTTCCCCTATTCCACATCCTGCTATCCTCATCAGAACCTGAACCATCAAAATGGTTATCTTCAACTAGAACATTCTTGCATCTTGCCAATACAATTCCAGACCCACCAGTATTTGTAAACTTTGAATTTTTAATTGTAATATTTCTGTGATAAAACTCTGAATCAGCCGGGGACATTCTGTTAACAATATGAATGCCGTAATGACCAGTGAGGGAAATATCAACATTATCAATTTCAATATTTGAATAGTAATTTTTTTGACTGTTATTATATGATTCAAATCTTATTCCATAACCTTGGTGTTCCTTTGTTGCATCTCCAGGGGTTGGATATACATTTGATATCTTGACATTTTTAATATTAATATTAGATATATCTTTTCCATCACCAAATCGAAGAACTAAAACACCAAAACGCTCATCTTGTCCAGTTCTATCAGAATTATGCATTAGTTTGTTGGATCCGTCAGATTTTCGATGAGATGCCTCATTTGTAAGTTCTATATTTGAAATTGTAATATTTTCAATATTCTCTAAAAAAACTGAAGCTTGATAACCATTTCCATCTATGACGGGAAGATCTCCAGATCCATAACTATCTGCGGATATATGATTGTCTTCTGATCCAGAGCCACGTATTTTAAAATAACCTTTCCAAGTGTCTCCTCTTTTAAACTTTATTATATCTCCTGCATTAAACGTAATACTATTTATCTTTCCTAGATTTTTAAATGCATTTTCCTCACTTTTTCCATCATTTGAATCATCCCCCGAACTAAAACTTATATAGTATGTAGTGTTACCATCGGAAGTTGAATCTGTATAATCATCTGGGTCTGAACCATCGTCATCAGAATTATTTCCTCCGCCATTATTTCCTCCATTATTTCCTCCGTTATTTCCTCCATTATCGCCATCACCAGAACCACTGTCAGAGGAGCACGATATAACAAAAAGAGAAAGTATCAAAATAAAAATTTTTTTCATAGTTTAGAGTAATAGGTTATCTAATATCAAGATACAAATTGAATTTGAAATATTAAATCTTCATGTCAAAAATCATAGTACTTATTCTTTCCTTATTTTTTGCTTTTGGATGCAACTCTAATACTCAAACTAAGCCAAATATTGTTTTAATTATGACTGACGATTTAAATGATTACAATGAAGATCTAATGGGCCATCCACAGATAATTTCTCCAAATATCAAAAAATTAGCTGATTCTGGTGTATCATTTATTAATGCATATTCAAATGATCCAATGTGTGGACCATCAAGATCAAGTATGATCACAGGTGTATATCCGCATAATTCATCAAATTTTTGGCAGAAACCATGGTTTAATAATAATGTTTTAAATAATACCAAAACAATGATGGAGAAATTTAAAGAGAATGGATATTATGTTGTAGGTAGTGGAAAAATTTTACACCATAACAAGAAAGAATTATGGTCTGAATTCGAACATGATGCGGACTACGGACCTGTAGCATATAAGGGACTTCGTAAAAAAGGAAAAAGAGGAATTGCTCATCCTGATGTTGCAAAACCCTTTTCTGAAATCGGACAAATAGACGGTTCATTTGGTCCTTTTAAAAATATTTCAAGTTTAGAGAAAGATGGTGAAAAGATTACATGGGCTTATGGAGGTTCTAGGGGATACAAAGAGTTAAAATATATAAATGAGGATGACAGAGATTTGACACCTGATGAAATCAATGCTCAATGGGCTGAGGATAAAATCAATGAGCTAGCCGAATCAGACAAAGATGCTCCTTTCTTTTTGGCTGTTGGGTTTTTAAGACCACATACACCACTTATTGCTCCACAAAAGTATTTTGATATGTATCCACTTGAAAAGATTGAGCTTGCAAATATTTTAGAAAATGATATGAATGATACATTTTTAAATTATGTTGAAACCAATAATGTTAAAAAGTCCGAGGGTGGTGAAAACAATTCAACACTTACTCACAAACAGCTCAGTAAAAGATCTGTTGAAATGTATTATAAACTTAAAGAATCGTATAAAAAACCCGATGAGGGATTAAAAAGATTTACTCAAGCTTATCTTGCTTGTGTAACTGCTGTTGATGATAATATTGGACAAGTAGTCAATGCAATTGATAACTCTAAGTTTAAAGACAATACAATCATTGTTTTTGTCAGTGACCACGGATGGACCATGGGAGAAAAAAACCATGTATACAAAAATTCTTTATGGGAAGAAAGTACAAGGGTTCCTTTGACAATTAGAGCTCCCGGCCTTACAGAACCTAATTCAAAAGTTAATCATCCCGTATCTCTCATTGATGTCTACCCTACTTTATTGGAATTGGCTGGCTTGGATAACAATACAATCAAAAATGATAAAGGAAAATCACTGGATGGCTTTAGCTTGAAGCCGTTCCTAAAAGATCCTAATACAAAAAAATGGGATGGACCTGATGGAGCCTTGTCTGTTGTTTACAGCTCAGATCTGAATGAAAATACACCCTCAAATCACCATTATTCTCTAAGAACGAAAGATTGGAGGTACATAATCTATGACTCAGGAAAAGAAGAGCTTTATAACAATTCTATGGACCCGAAAGAATGGAATAACATTATTTATGAAAAAACTCATCCACAAAGAGATGAGATGGTAAAAATCCTAAAAGAAATAACACATCCAATGGTACCAAACGGCCTAAAGAAATTACAATTATGAGAAAAATTCTGTTATTATTATTTATATTAATCAGTTTTACAATTGAATCTCAAGAAAGATTTAACAATCAAATGCTCAATGGTGAATGGGAAATTATATATGATGAAAATAATGAGGGAAAGAAAAATAAATTTCATTCAAATGATGGTTTTAATGATGGATTGATTGAAAAAATTTATGTACCAAGTGTTTGGGAGAGATACAAGAAGGATTACGAGGGTGTTGTTTATTACAGAACAAAGTTTAATGTTTCCAAATCTAGAGAAAACAAAAAAATTCACTTAAACTTTAATGCTTCAAATTATATAACTGAAGTATATGTAAATGATAACTCAATTGGATTTCATGAAGGTGGTTTCTCCCCATTTTCATTTAATATTGAGCACGTTGTTGATTTTGATAATGCGAATACATTAATAGTAAAAGTTATGGGTCCAATAACCATACAGGATAAAGTTATTGACGGTATTGGACAAATGGAAACTCCACAATGGAGGGGTTCTTACACAGGCGGAATATGGCAAGATGTTTTTCTATCATTTACAGGACAAACGCATATTGAAGATGTTTTTATCATTGCGAATTATGAAAATGGAAATGTAGAATTGAAAAATAAAATAGTAAATGGTCTAGGAGATGGAAAATATAGGTACAGGTATTCGATCAATAATTTAAATGATAAAAATAAAAATACTTTAAAGCACAAAGACATTATTATTAAAAATTCCAACCTAGTTGTTGATGTTAATTTAGATCACAAGGTTAAAAACCACAAACTTTGGTCACCAGATGATCCTCAGTTATACCTATTTGAGGTATATCTAGATAAAATAATAGAAAATGAGCAAGGATTATCATATGAACAACTTGATCATGTTACTGAAAAATTTGGTTTTAGGGAGTTTACAGTTAAAAACGAACGATTTTATTTGAACGGTAATCCAATTTATCTCAAAGCAGCATTTTTTGAGGGATTATACCCGATAAAACTATCCTTTCCCGACTCTTATGATATGATGATTAAAGAAATTTTATTAGCCAAAAAAGCTGGTTTCAACATGATAAGACCCTGGAGGAAACCACCTCCAAAAGAATGGCTTCATTTAGCAGATTCTATTGGGGTACTAACAGTGGGAAGTATGGCAATAGAGTGTATGGATATGCCGATAGAATCCCCTTATCTTCCACAAAGGGTTGAAAATGAAATTACAGAAGCAGTTCTCAGAGACAGAAATCATCCATCAATTGTTCAGTGGGAATTGTTCAATGAAATTAGAAGACCAGTTCTTGCTAATATGTTAAAACCCATGTCCTTGAAAGCAAGAGAACTTGATCCTACTAGGATGATTCTTGATGAGTCTGGAGGATGGGCATACGGAGCTAACCTTTACTTACCTTTTTCAAACAAAGCTTTTAAATTTAATGATATCCACAATTACCCTGGTCCAAACATCACAAACAATAAATTTGATGGTTTTTTAACAATCGGTAATACCAAAGAAAAAAATATTGAATTAGGACTAAATGCAAGAACACCGGGAAGAAATGTAGTACCTGATATATCATCTTATGTTTCTGAAATTGGATATGGAAGTTTACCTGATTTGGAAAATAATGAGATTTTGTTTAGAGAAAAAGGAAACCCCATAACCTATCCTTACATATACCACATTAATTACAATAAGGATATCAAAAAAGCTTTAAAGGAAACGGGTTTGGATAAAATTTTTAAATCTGCTACTGATTTCTACCTAAAACAGCAAGAAATTCATGGAATTGCTAATAAAAGAATGCTCGAAGCCATTAGGTCCAACCCCACTGTTATTGGTTACTGTGTACATGCTCTAACAGCCGGAGATTGGATTATTGGTGCGGGATTGCTTGATCTTTGGAGAAATCCAAAAGGGAAAGCATACGATTTAACAAAAGAGGCTAACGAGGATAGAATTATTGTGATTAGGACTGATAAGAGAAATTATTACCAAGGTGAATCTGTCAAAACAGAAATTAAAGGCATAAACGATAAAGTTGAGTTAAATGGCAACCTTTCTATCAAAATAAAATCTAAAAAAAACAATAAGGTCTTATATGAAAATAATATAAAAACAAAGCTTAAAAATGGAATATCTCTCCTACATAACAGCAATGTAGAATTAGAGAAAGGAAATTACTTAATTGAAGCAAATTTTAATTCACAAAAAACTAAATTATTTTCAACTATTGAATTTAGTATTTATGATTTAAAATCAAAACAAACTGTAAAAAAAATAGCTCTTGCCAATAAGGACAATAAACTAAAAAAATTCCTAATTGATAAAGGGTTTGAGGTAGTAAATTTTGATCAGAAACTTAATGTCAATATTCCTGTAATGTTCAGTAATGAAAAAGCAGAATTTATTAATTCAAGTGATGGAAACGTTGTTAAAAATGAAGATAATCAAGATAACCTTTTATCACCCAGTGGGCCTTCATCAAATACAAAAAACAGCAAACTAGAGTCAAGAATCAATGAGTTAAATAGTTTTGTGCAAAGAGGAGGAAACGTCATATATCTTTCTGTGCCTGGGAAAACTCGTGTAAGGAAAGGACCAAACCTTACTTTTATTGACGAAGGAGAAAGTTATTTGCCAGTTAAGTTTGTAAAAAATATTTCTCAAGGATTATGGGATGGAATTCTACATATTAATTCTAATCATAAAATTTTTAAAAATCTTCCGACTGATGTCAATATGAGTAATACATATGAGAACATAGCTCCAACTATAACAATGAGGGGGATTGAAGCAGAAAATATAGTTAACACGATAGCATTTGACAGAATTCCTAACGGAAATATCATGAAAAGAAACTATATTGGATCTGGTGATGTGTGGTCAGGATCAGATCTCTCTGTTGTGAAGCATGGAAAGGGAAAAATTATTCTGTCTACACTAAAATTAATTGAAAATCTAGGATATGACCCTGTTGCTGAAATTGTTTTAATGAATATGATAAATTATACAGATTAATGGAAACTCAAAACTATATAATCGAATTTATGTCGGATGAATGGATTAGGAATACAATCATTTCTTTTTTTTCCATCTTGATCATCCTTTTTATATCAAATAATTTTTTTAATAAAGAACAAAAGTTAAAAATTGTAAAAATCCTCTCTTTATTGATGATTATTATGACAGTTACTGACCACTCTAGAAATATTATGAATGGTCTTTGGAATGTTTCAGAGAATCTTCCACTTCAATTATGTGGTTTAACAAATTTAATTGCCTGCTCTGTTTTATTTACTAAACTTAATAAAAGAGTATTCGAGTTTTTTTATTATGCAGGGATTATTGGTGGAATTCAAGCTTTTTTAACTCCTCAAATAAACAATTTTGATGGTACAAATTTTGAATATATATCATATCATTCCTCTCATGGCGGAATAATATTAATTCCAATTTTTCTATACCTAAATTTAAATCACGCAATTACAAAATTTTCATGGTTTAGAGTCTGGATTTATTTAAATATAATTATTGCTTTCATAATTCCGTTAAATTTCCAAATTGACTCCAATTATATGTATCTAGCATCTCCGCCAAATGTTGATAATCCACTTTTAATTGGTGAATGGCCATATTACATATTTTTTTGGGAGATAATAATGATTCTTTTCACATATACACTGTATGTTGTATCAACAAAAAAGTTTGTCTAAATGAAATCCCCAATTGAAGTTTTTTCAGATTGGGCAATATCTGGTAAAGATGATGGAATGAAGGAAAATCATTTTAAGCCTGTAATGAAAATGATAGAGTTATTTGAAGACAAGTATAAAAATCCGTGCATAATTGATGCAGGATGCGGAAATGGTTGGTTAATTCGCCATTTGTATGAAAAAAAAAAATACAAAAATGTTACAGGTGTTGATGGGTCAAAATCAATGATTGCAAAAGCAAAGAATCTAGATCCTAAAAATAATTATATATGCTCTGAACTTGATTTATGGAAACCTGATGATAAAGCTGATGTTGTTATGTCAATGGAAGTCATTTACTACTTTAAAAAACCTCAGAAAATCATTAAACATATATTTGATAATTGGATTAAAAAAAACGGTGTTTTTATCATGGGTATTGATTTTTATTTAGAAAATAAAAAATGTCATGATTGGAAAGAAAAAACTGGAGTTAATACGATGGAACTTTTCAGTTCAGCAATCTGGGTTAAATTTTTTGAAAAAAGTGGTTTTAAAAATGTAAACAAGTACTTCTTTAATGGAGGGCAAGATTGGAAAGGAACATTAGTTGTTGAGGGATTTAAATTCTAAGTTTTTCTTTTTAACCTCCAGCACTCCTCCCTTTAAATTATAAATCATATTAAAACCTTTTTGCTGAATAAGTTTTGCAGCGTAATAGCTTCTTCTTCCAGATCTGCAATAAAATATGATATTTTTTTTAGCCTTATATGATGAAATTGAATCTAAAAAAGCAGGATTGTAATAATCAATATTGATCGAACTCTTTATTCTAAATGAGTTATATTCATCAGGGGATCTTACATCAATTAGTATAGTGGAATCTCTTTCTAAAATTTCTGACATTCTCTCAAAATCTATATCAATTATTGGTTGTTGAGAGTAGATAATATTTATGAAAAATAAAATAAGAACTTTTTTCATTTAAATTAGATTTCTGATTCCACTGAATCCTGTCTCAACATTAACTACTTTTTTCAAACCATTTTTTTTGATTAATGAGCATGCAATTACACTCCTATATCCACCAGCACAATAAAAGTAAGAATTCACATTTTTATCTAATTTTATATTGGAATCAATTTTTGATAATGGGAGATTTATAGAAGATTGAAATTTTCCTTTGCTTAGCTCTAGTTTTTCTCTAACATCAATTATTTGTGAATTATGATGAGATTCCTTAATAAATTGCTCAGGACTTATTGAGCGAATACTTTCAGTAACATAACCAGCTGACTTCCAAATTTTTAAATCACCATCAAGATAACCTATGCAATTATCAAAACCTACTCTTGAGAGTCTTGTAATTGCCTCTTCCACTCTATACTTTTCAACAATTAAAATGATTTCTTGATTTATATCCTTAATAATTTCACCAACCCATGGAGCAAATCTACCATCCAGTCCAATAAATATTGATCCAGGAATATGTTCAGCACAATATTTTGATGATTTTCTTGTATCCAAAATAACAACATCTTTAGATTTCATTTTATGATTAACAAAATCTGAGGCTAATTTTTTAAAACTTTTACTTATTACTTCATCAATTCCCAAATAACCTTCTCTATTTAATTTAACATTTGAAGGAAAATAAGTGGGTGGGACAGGTAAGTCTGTTACTAATTCCTTAACAAATTCAGTTTTTGATAACTTTCCGTTGAGGCTGTAATTAACTTTTTTTTGATTTGCCAAAGTATCAACAGTTTCTTTCATCATATTTTTTCCACATGCTGATCCTGCTCCATGACCAGGATATACAATAATACTATCATCCAAAGGTTTTATTCTATTGTTTATTGATTCATACAACATTTCAGCTAACTTTTCTTTACTAATGCCTTGATATCTTTGAGCTACATCAGGAATACCAACATCACCTAAAAAAAGAGTATCACCTGTAAATATTGAGTGTTGTTTATTATTGCTATCAATTAGCAAGTAACTTGAACTTTCAAGCGTATGCCCAGGTGTATGTATAAGTTGAATTTTTATATCTCCAAGCTTGAAGGTTTTGCAATCCTCGGAAATAATACAATCATATTTTGGATCTGCTTTTGGTCCATAAACTATTGAAGCATCAGTTTTCTTAGATAAAGTTAAATGCCCGCTAACAAAATCAGCATGAAAATGTGTTTGAAATATATATTTAATTTTTGAGTTTCTTTTTTTAGCTTTTTCTATGTAAATATCTACTTCCCTCAAGGGATCAATTATTGCGGATTCACCACCGCTTTCAATAAAATATGAAGCCTGTGACAAGCAACCGGTATATATTTGTTCAACAAACATTACACAAAATTAATAAGAAAGTTTAATAATTGTTTTTTTAAATTAAATTAGTGTTAGTGGAATATGGAATAGTTAATTTAAGTTTAGTTCCTATGAGGAAGAAAAACAATGCAAAATCTGAAATGATTTCACAACTTTTTTTTGGTGAACTTATTGAAATTACCTCAACAAAAAATAATTGGAGCTTAGTTATTTCGAACATTGATAAATACAAAGGATGGATAAGAACTTCTCATTTTCTATCAATTTCAAAGTCTGATTACATCAAATTAAATAATAAGAAAAAAAAATTTAGTAATACAGAAATAAATATATCAAACAAAAATATAAGAAAATACACAATACCATCAGGAAGCTTGATTAGCAATTGTAATTATTTAGGTTTTTCTTATGATTTGAATAACGTAAGTTTCAATAATATTGAAGAGATCAGTCTGACATTTTTAAATTCTCCTTACGTTTGGGGGGGTAAAACCAAATTTGGTGCTGATTGCTCTGGTTTTGTCCAAACTGTTTTTAAAATTTATGGAAAAATACTTCCACGTGATGCGTATGAACAGGCATTGGAGGGAATTGAAGTTACTGGCTTTAAAGACTCAAAAATAGGAGATTTAGCTTTTTTTGGAAAAAAAATTGATGCGATCACTCACGTAGGAATTATAATATCAGCTAATAAAATTATTCATTCGTCAGGAAAAGTAAGAATTGATCAATTAAATGAACATGGGATTTTTAATCTAGATAAAGAGGAAATTTCACATGATTTAAAATTAATTCGAAGAATAATCTAATTGCTCAGTTCCTCTATTTTGGCATTAATCTTCTTGTAACCATCAATATTGTCAAGTTTATAATAAAACTGTGACAATAGTTTTAAAACTTCAACATCATTTGGGTCATATTCCAAAGCCATCTCGCAATATGGAATACATTTTCTCCAAACGTCATTAAGGTCCTCTTTAAGTTGATCGTATTTAGCAATATCACTTCTTTTATTTGACATAGCAATTTTGTCCATATCACTTATAATAACACTTTGTTCCTCCAACAAAATATTGACAATAGCAACATAAGAGTCAACATAATCAGGTTTAAATTCTATAGCTTTTTCAAAATAGGATTTTGCATCAGCAGATTCACCCTGTTCCGACGAAATAATACCCAAGTTATAGTATAAAATACCGTTTTTGGGATCTTTTTCTACTGCCAATGTCATTATGTCCTTGAATTTCTGACGATATTGAGATCTTAAATTATCGTCAGTAGCATTATTACTCAATCTTATGTATAAATCAGCTTCATTTAATATTAAATATAAATCATCAGGTTGAATTGATCTTGCCTCATTGATTGCTTCAATAGCCAAATCATCCTCACCTTTTTTCACGTATATTAAAGCAATATTTTTTACAATTTCTGGGTATCTGGATTCAGTTTGACCTATTCTTGGATTTATATATTCTTTTGACGACTGGTATATTTTATATTCTGTTTCAGTTACTTTTTCCTCTACACCTGACTGAACATTTGTAATAAAATATTCATCAATAATTCCAGTGTAGCTTTTTTCTTTAAGAGTAAGATAATATTCGAGAGCAAGATCAAAATTCTCAGCGTTTACTGCACCACTTGCTGCGAAATATAAATAATCAATATTTGTTTCTTTATTCATATCATATGCAAGCAATAGCTTGTCAACTCCTTGCATCCATTTTTTTGATGAATTATCCGCAACAGCTGAGTTAACGAGTGCAACTACCAGGATTTCTTCTAAATTTTTATAGTCAAGCTTCATCTCAGAGTTATAAAAAGAGGTGTTTATTGACATAAGTTTTTCTAAAGAACTTGTTGCTAATACAAAAGACTCTGTTTCAGTATAAATTTTTGTTGCGTAATAATAGTACTGAGAATCGGTTTTACTATCTCCAGACAAAAGAAAGTCTTTATTTGAATCTAATAACGATTCAGCTTCCTGAAAAAACTTTTCGTCAATTAATCTTTTAATTTGTCTTAATTCCTTTTTTTGAGAAAATGAAAAACAAAAAAATAAAACTGCTATATATATATAAATTGATTTCATATTAAAAATATTTTATTCCTCAACAACATCTATTTCATCAATGTCAGTAACTTCTTGGTCATCTAATACAACTTTTGCAACTGCAGCAATTGAATCATTATCTTTAATATTTATCAACTTGACTCCCTGAGTTGCTCTTCCCATGACTCTTAAATCGTTAACCTCCATTCTAATTGCGATTCCTGATTTATTAATTATCATTAAATCATCTCCATCAGAAACATTCTTTAAAGATACTAAGTTGCCAGTTTTTTCAGTAATGGAAATGGTTTTTACACCTTTACCACCCCTATTAGTAATTCTATAGTCTTCTAATTTTGATCTTTTACCATATCCATTTTCTGATACAACCAATATGTCGCTATCCATATCATTAACTGAAATCATTCCAATCACCTCATCATTGTTGTCTTTTAATCTAACCCCTCTTACACCTGATGCATTTCTACCCATTGGGCGGGTTTTATTTTCCTCAAACCTTATACATTTACCAGACTTAACAGAAACCAAAATTTGTGAATTTCCATTAGTTAATTTAGCTTCAAGTAATTCATCATCATCTTTTATTGTAATTGCATTTATACCATTCGATCTTGGTCTTGAATATTGCTCTAATGATGTTTTTTTCACTTGACCTTTTTTTGTACACATAATAACGTAATGTTGATTAATATAATCTTCATTTTTTAAGTCTTGCGTACATATAAAAGCTTTGACTTTGTCATCAGGTTCAATGTTAATTAAGTTTTGAATTGCCCGTCCTTTAGAAATTTTACTCCCTTCGGGAATTTCATAAACTCTCATCCAAAAACATTTTCCTTTTTGTGTAAAAAACAACATATATTGATGATTAGTACCAACAAAAAGGTGCTCAAGAAAATCCTCGCTTCTGGTTGTGGAGCCACGTTGGCCCACACCTCCCCTATTTTGAGTTTTGTATTCAGATAATGATGTTCTTTTAATATATCCAGCGTGAGAAATTGTTAGGACAACTTTCTCATCAGGAATCATATCTTCAATGCTAAGCTCACCACCCGAAAACTCAATTACGGACTTTCTTTCATCACCATGTGAACTTTTAACCTCTAACAATTCGTCTTTAATGATTGACATTCTCCTCTCTTTATTAGCTAAAATATCTTTTAAATCCTTGATCAATTCAACTAAACTGTCATATTCATTTCTTAATTTATCTTGCTCAAGACCAGTAAGTTGTCTTAGTCTCATGTCAACAATTGCCTTGGACTGATTTTCAGACAAATCATATTTCTTTACAAGGTTCAATCTAGCATCATCTGCATTTTTAGAGGCTTTAATTATACTAATTATATCATCTATATTGTCTGAGGCTATGATTAATCCTTCAAGAATATGAGCCCTATCTTCTGCTTTTTTTAATTCATATTTTGTCCTTCTAACTACAACCTCATGTCTGTGATCAACGAAATGAACAATCATTTCTTTTAAGTTTAGAATTTTAGGCCTCCCTTTAACAAGGGCTATATTATTTACACTGAAAGATGATTGTAGTGAGGTGTGCTTAAAAAGTTTATTTAAGACGATATTTGGAATAGCATCCCTCTTCAATATATAAACAATTCTCATTCCCTTTCTGTCAGACTCATCTCTAATATTTGAAATACCCTCAATTTTTTTATCATTGATAAGTTGAGCTGTTTTTTGAATCATATCTGATTTATTAACCAAATATGGAATTTCTGTAACTATAATACATTCTCTACCATTAACCTCCTCAAAAATAGCTTTTCCTCTCATTACAACCCTACCTCGTCCTGTTTCAAAGGCTTCTTTTACACCATCATAGCCGTATATAATACCACCTGTTGGAAAGTCAGGAGCTTTTATGTGATTTATTAATTCTGAAATTTCAATGTTATTATTATCAATGTAAGCAATTGTACCATCAATAACTTCACTTAAATTATGTGGAGGCATATTAGTAGCCATACCAACAGCAATACCTGAAGCTCCATTTACTAAAAGATTTGGAATTTTTGTTGGTAGTACAGTTGGTTCTTTGATAGAATCATCATAATTAAGTTGAAAATCTACGGTATCCTTGTCCAAATCCTGAACCATTTCCTCAGATATCTTTTTAAGTCTGGCTTCAGTGTATCTCATGGCAGCAGGGCTATCACCATCAATTGATCCAAAATTTCCTTGCCCATCAACGAGCATGTACCTTAGACTCCACTCTTGAGCCATTCTTACCATAGTATCGTAAACTGAACTATCACCGTGAGGGTGGTATTTACCCAAAACCTCACCTACAATAAAAGCTGATTTTTTATACTTACTGTTGGATCTCAGTCCTAATTCACTCATGCCGAACAGGACTCTCCTGTGAACAGGTTTTAATCCATCCCGAACATCCGGCAGAGCACGAGAAACAATGACAGACATTGAATAATCAATGTATGCTGATTTCATAGCTTCTTCAATATTTATTGGAATTAATTTTTCTCCTTCTGCCATTTGATTTTAAATTTGAATAAATATAACCATCAATAGAGGAAAACCTCATCAAAAACAGATTCTAATATCATAAACTTATTAACATTTATAAACTAAATTTTGTTAAAAATTCATATGAATAATATTTAATTATTACATTTAATATATATGTCATTGTGACATATGTTTTTTTTGGTACAGGTTTTGATTTTTTTTTAGTATGGATGATAATTTTTCTTCAAGAGTAAAGGACGTAATAACATACAGTAAAGAAGAAGCTATAAGGCTGGGTCATGATTTCATTGGTACTGAACATTTACTTCTAGGCATCTTAAGAGATGGTGGAGGAAAAGCAATAAAAATTTTAAAATCCTTAGAAATAGATCTTGATTTTTTGAAAAGAAAAATTGAGATATTAAGCCCACCAAATCCAATAATGAACTATGAAGAAAATCTTAGAAAGAATCTTCACTTAACAAGACAAGCAGAAAGGGCATTAAAAACAACATTTTTAGAAGCTAAATTATTTCAAGGCAATTCAATAAATACTGCCCACTTATTACTTTGTATTTTAAGAAATGAAAATGATCCTACAACTAAATTGCTTGAAAA
>QOQA01000019.1 GCA_003331875.1 Cryomorphaceae bacterium
AGTTTTATAATGATATTGGTTTTTGCTATTTCATTTTCTCAAAGCAACAGATTTTCTGCATATGCAGTAAAAGTTGCGCCGGAGAATGAGGAAATGGTAGTTAAACTAATCGACGATTATTTCTCAAACAACAAACATGAAGGCGTAACCGTTAGTCTTTATGCAATAATGTTTACAGCCGCGGACCTTAACTTCACTCACGAGCTAATATTTAGTGGTGAGCCAGAAGCTATGGCAAAGCTCTATTCGCCAGAATTTGGAGACACTTCCTGGCAGTTGTTTTCATCTAAAATGAACTCGTTTGTTGATGAAAATGTCTTTTCGGCTAATGGATGGAGAGCAATGACCTATGGTGATGTAATGCCTTTTCAAATGGTACACACATTTAAAGGAGATAATGAAAACATGAACAAATGGAGAAGAATGCAAAGAGAATTAAGGGATAATTATCCACAAAGAGAAAACACCTCTTTTGCTACGGGAGGAATAAACGTTGGTGGACCAAGTAATGAAGCAAACAATTGGATTGTATACGGTTTTAAAACATATACAGATTACTTGTCTAATTGGGCAGATAACAGAAAGTACAGAGAAGACAACCCTAAATATGTTAAAGACAGAGAAAAAATGAATGCTGAAATTGACTACTCTGAAATAGAGCCGGTTAAAAAGTTTATGAGATACCTTGTTAAGCAGTGGTAATATTCACTAAAACCAAAAGAAAGCCCCTAATTAAGGGGCTTTTTTGTTTCACCACCACTTACTTTTTTGTCAACAACCTCAACCTCAAACCTTACTAAACAGTTTTTCACACTCTTCAATGATTGCAGAAACAGACAGCGTTTTTTTTGAAATATATATTAGAAAAAAAGAAACATCATTAAGGGGCATAATAAGCCTAGCCATACTAGCACGTATCCGTCTTTTAAGTAGATTTCTGTTTACAGCAAGTGGAAAGTTTTTTTTTGGCACACTTATCACATAGCCAGGCTCTTCACCCTCAAACCTAAACACCCTAACAGAAATACTTCTCCCATTTATTACCCTTCCTTTTTCAAAAATGGTGGCGATTTTCTTTTTGTCTTTAATCGGTTTTAGTTTCATTCAAAAGAGATTGAGTTGTCAGCGCCGTTTACATCAGCCAACCTCTTAGATGGATCAACTTCAATCTTCATTATTTTTTTATTTCCATCAACCATAAAAGAGTATTCTGTTGTCACCCAATTCCACGACTCAAGGGTTTTTATTTTAGATAATGAGCTTTTATAAACAGGGTGCTCAAGTTTTTGATTTGTGATCATATTCGAGCTAGAATTGTCCAAGTACAGAAGATCGTTGGGGATGTAATACATTTCAGAGCTTCCGTCTTCAAAACTTACCACAACGTCAAGGGGCATTGGAATTCTCCCTTTTCTTTTAATTTTCACAACTCTGTTTGGAAAAACATCAGAAATATCCAAGGCATAATCAATTTTATTTGTAGTTCTTGTCCAGTCGTTCAAATACCACTCTAGCTCAACACCAGACACTTTTTCAGCAACACGTTTAAAATCATTCGGCGTTGGGTGCTTGAATTTAAAATCTTCATAATATCTTTTAATGGTTTTCTTAAGATTCTCCTCCCCAATTATATAACCAAGCTGAGCCATAAAAACAGAGCCTTTGCTATAGGATGAGGCTCCGTACGCAAAATTAAATTCATACCTGTCCGAGTGAACGGTTTGGGGTTGTTCAACCCCAGAATTGGCCAGTGCGTAATACCTCTCATAACTGCTTTCATTCGGAAACTTAGGGCTAACCCCATTTACATAATTTACAGCATGAGATGTTGCATATTCTGTAAAACCCTCGTCCATCCAAGGATGTTTCGTCTCATTTGTTGCCAACAAATGCTGGTGCCAAGCATGAGACATTTCATGGGCTGTAACCCCAAGCAGACTCGGGTAGGGTCTTTCAGCTGTTATCATTGTACACATCGCATACTCCATTCCTCCATCACCCCCTTGAATAATTGAATATTGTTTCCACGGATAGGGACCGATATTTTGTTCAAAATATTCAAGAAGCTTCAAAGAGTCATTTTGTAGCTTTTTCCAATCATCAACATTAACTGATGGCTTGTAGAAAAAATGTAAATCAACGCCAGTCTTTGATGTAACAATATCGTGCGCATATTCGGGGTCCGCTGCCCATGCAAAATCGTGAACGTTAGGTGCATAAAATCTCCAAGTCAAAGTTTCTTTGTTTTTTGATTTTGTTTTTTCAGCATAACCGTGACCAATCTCATCAGCATTCATTAAATAACCTGTTCCACCGACCACATATTTTTTATCAATAGTGATATCGACGGTGTAGTTTCCCCAAACGCCATGAAACTCTCGGGCTATGTATGGGTTTGGGTGCCAACCTTCAGAATCATATTCACACAGTTTTGGAAACCACTGGGTCATTGTAAGGTGAACCCCCTCTTTGTTCATTTTTCCCGAGCGCCTAATTTGTTTTGGCACCTTTCCTTCAAACCTCATATCCAAAGTAGTTTTTTGACCTGGCAAAAGCGGTTTGTTGAGTTTTGCCAATAGAATGGTTTCACGTTGACTAATCTCAAGTGACCTTCCATTTTGTTTTAATGAGAGTACATTCAGCTCGCCATAGTCTTTCTCTTCAAGCTCAAAAATTCGTGAACCTACTCGTCTGTCAGGATCTCGGATTGTACGGGACCTTACATCCATTTGGCTTCCAGGCCTAAAGGCATTGAAAAACAAATGATAATAGACTTTCGTAATTGTATCAGGGGAGTTATTTGTGTACTCTAGCTCTTGTTCGCCAGTAAATGAAAAATCAAAAACATCCATCTTAAAATCCATATAGTACTCGGCATGCTGTTGCCAGTACTGCGCCTGAGCCTTGAGGGCAGGAATAAATAGTAAAATAAGAATCAAATACTTTTTCAAATCAGATCAGATAGTTTTAGTTTTTTATCAATTCGCACTCCCTTTTCAGTTTTCAAAAGTGATGCCACTTCAACATTAGGGTCGTGCTCAAAAAGCAAGAAAATATTGTTTTCATAACAATGGTTTAGAAATTTTTCTTTCTCATCTAAAGACAACAACGGCCTGACATCATAACCCATAATATAAGGTAGAGGTATGTGTCCATGAGTAGGAACAAGGTCGGCGGCGTAGGCTATTTTCTTGTCACCACAATTAATTACTGGAACCATTTGTTTTTCTGTATGTCCGTCAACAAAAAGAACATCAAACCCTAAATCAGTTTTTGTTAAATAATCAGACGGGGTTTTTTCAACATACTGAAGCTGTCCAGACCTTTCAATTGGAAGAATGTTTTCTTTTAAAAACGAAGCAACTTCTCTTTTATTTGGACTAGTTGCCCAGCCCCAGTGTTCTTTGTTGCTCCAATAAGTAGCGTTTTTAAAAGTTGTTATAAGAGAACCGTTCTCTTTTTTTGATACAGCACCTCCACAATGGTCAAAATGCAAATGTGTTAGAAAAACATCCGTGACATCATCAGGGTGAAATCCAGCCTTATTTAACGATGAACCCAGTGTTTCTTCACCCCAGCGATAATAATAACCAAAAAACTTTTCGCTTTGTTTGTTACCCATGCCCGTATCAATCAAAACAAGCCTTTCCCCGTCCTCTATTAATAGGCATCTTGCCGATATTTCAACCATGTTATTAGAATCAGCTGGGTTTGTTCTTTGCCAAATACTTTTTGGGACAACACCAAACATAGCCCCTCCATCTAGCTTAAACTTTCCAGCCTCGATTGAATATAGATTCATATTATTTAATGGTAAGTCGCAAAACAGAGCAAGCAGCTTTTTTCACAAACCTGTCTTCTCCAGTACCAAACAGCACACGGATCCAATTGTCTTTTTCTGGTGTTCCTAAAATCAATAAATCATAACTTGCAGACTCTTCAGAAATTGCCTCAACCGGATTATTGCTTCTTATAATTTTAACAATGGATTTTGATTTTGTTTCAGAAATTAATTCCGAGGAGCTTTTCTCAGTCTTCTTTATTTTATTATTGTTGTCAGTCTCGGACAAAATATTTAGCAGTGTAAGTGAAGCGCTAAAGTGAGAGCAAATCTTATCAGCAACATCAATAAAACGCTTGTTTCTTCTTCCAGGTCTAATTGCGATTAACACCTTTGAAAACCCCCTAACACCATTGTCTTTGAAAAGCGCAAGGTTAGAGTTCACGTTTTTTAGCAACCAGCCAATTGGGTTACCTACAAATATTCCAGAATGCTCTCTACCATCCCACTCCATTACAAGCCACTTACACCTTGTTTGACCCGTTATATTATCTATTGAATTGGCAACATCGTGTGTGGTGATACTTTCGTATGTTATGTTTAGATTCTTATGTTTTTTTAATTGTTCTAAACGTCTTTTTTTAGACTCGGATTCAGGACTGTCAATCTCAATAGCCTCTAAAAAGGTTTGGTTAGGCACCTCCAGCAGGTTAATTGTATTAATTTTAGACTTATCATTAATCGAGGAAGCCATTTCTACAAGCATTTCAGTAGATGTTTCATCGCCTAAAAGCGGGACTACGATTTCAGCGTTTTTATTGCTTATATCTTCTGTTGGCAAAACACTTTGTTGAACATCATCAGAGCTTTGCTCTGAGGAACTTCCTTTAAATAAAAAAGACAGAAAGCCATAATTTGAAAAAACACCTTTTCGGTTGGTTTTATTTCCGTATGCTAGAAAAATAAAGAAACCTAACGCAACAACCCCTAAAACTGAAAAAATAGGCATAGCCCCAAGATAAAAAAGCAAAACAACCCCACTTATAACTCCAAAAAGCTGAACGTAAGGATAAAAAGGAGATTTATATTTTGGATTATACCACTGAGCAGACGTTTCTCTGAGCACAATTACAGCTAAATTAACAGCTATAAACATCATAACCTTAAACGCACTTGCAAGCTTAGCAATCTTCTCAACATCAAGATAAGCTACGGCCAACCCAATAATTAAACAAGTAATTATAATTGAGTTTACAGGCGTTAAAAAACGAGTGTTAACGGAACCAAAAAACCCAGGCATCATCCTGTCTCTTGCCATTGCAAAAGGAAATCTAGAAGAGGCTAAAACACCTGAATTTGCCATTGATAAAAGAGTAATCACACCAACTAGACCAGCAGCGTAACCAAAAAACTCACCACCTAAAATATTAGAAAGTGTATAAATTGGACGAATATCCGACGACAAAATAGAAGCATCTACATTACCAACTAAAACTAACGCAATAAAAATATAAACGGCAGTTATTAAAAACAAGGAAATTAGCATTGCACGAGGAAGGTTTTTTTCAGGGCTTTTAATTTCTCCAGCGACTGCAGCAACTTTTGTAACTCCTGCATAAGATATATAAAGGAATGCTACAGCAGAAATAAAACCATAATTCCCGTCTGAAAAAACAGGGTCAAGCATTTCTGAATCAAAACTATTTACCCCAAAAATTATAATTAGCACAAGAGAAACTATACTTATCGAGACTATTGCTAGCTGAGTATTACCAACTTTTTTAACCCCAAACACGTTTAATATTAAAATTAGGCCTAAAGAAATGATCGCTATAATTTTAGAAAGCCCTTCGTCTACTTGAACTATTACATATAAATAAGCACTAAGCCCAACTAAAGAAAAAGCACTCTTTAAAAGCAGGGACAACCAAAGACCAAGTCCAGAAATAGTTCCAAATAGAGGTCCAAATGCACGCTCAATATAAACATAAGTCCCGCCAGATTTAGGCATAGCAGTAGCTAATTCTGACTTTGACAAAACAGCTGGAAGGATACATAAAGCAGCAACTAGAAACGCCAACCAAACCGAGGACCCTGTAATGCCTACAGCTATCCCTGGGAGCACAAAAATACCACTCAACATTCCACCTATACTAATAGCTATAGCAGTGGGAAGAGTTAAGGTTCTTTGAAGCTTTTTCATCAGTTACAAATAAATATAGCCAAACCTTTAAATAATAAACAATAATAGTTTTAAAATTATAGGCAATTAACTAAATTAATTATACTAAAAAACCTAACTAACTAAATATGAAAAACCTAACTTATATTTTTATACTTATTTTGTTTTTTACATCCTGTAAAACACTAAAAGTAACGGGTGAAATTCTTGATAATCCACCAAACGTGGTACCAAGAATAGCCCTTTCAACAGACCTCAATAGAAATAACTGGCAACATTTGGATCCAATTAACGATAGTGTTCCAGGAATGAGCGTTGACAAAGCATACAAAGAATTAATTAAGGACTCTGAGGGCAAAACAGTTGTTGTCGCAGTGCTTGACACAGGAATCGATATAAAACACGAGGATTTAAAAGGCAATATATGGGTCAATAAAAAAGAGATTCCAGGAAATAATATTGATGATGATAAAAACGGATTCATAGATGATGTTTATGGTTGGAACTTTTTAGGAGACGCCTATTACGAACAGCTGGAATTAACAAGACTTCTTGCCAAAGGAGAGGACTTCCTAGAAAAAGAGGAAGCGCAGAAAGATTATGACAAACGACTTGCAGAAGCCAGAGGAGATGAGACTCTTAAATACTATTTAAATTATGATTTTAAAGGAAGAACAACGGGCGATGATCCTGACAATTTTGAACAGACGTATTATGGAGATAATAAAGTGGAACACTCTAGAGAAGACGAATCTCACGGAACTCACGTTGCGGGCATTATTGCGGCCGCAAGAAACAATAATCTAGGCATGAAGGGTGTGGCGAATAATGTTGAAATAATGACCCTTAGGGTTGTTCCTTACGGAGATGAGTACGACAAAGACATTGCACTTGGCATAATATACGCTGCTGATAATGGAGCAGATATTATAAATACAAGTTTTGGTAAAGGCTTCTCGCCACACAGCGACAAAGTAAGAGACGCAATTACATATGCTGCCTCAAAAAATGTTCTCATTGTAAATGCAGCTGGTAATGATAATAATAACCTTGACGTTGTCCCTGCATACCCCAATGACTCATATAAAAATGGAGAAGAGGTAGCTGATAACTTTATTACTGTAGGAGCCCTGAGCCCTTTTATTGGCAAGGATTTGAAAGCCAGTTTCTCAAATTACGGTAAAATAAATGTTGATGTTTTTGCGCCAGGAGTTTTAATTCAATCTGCAGTTCCTAAAAACAAGTACGCAAGGTATAGTGGAACATCAATGGCCTCACCCTGTGTTGCGGGTGTTGCGGCCGTATTAAAGTCTTATTTCCCAAAATTAAAAGCACACCAATTAAAAAGGATTATCATTGATTCAGGTATTACAGTAAACTCTGAAGTGATGCTTGATTATGATGAAGAAATTGAATTTGCCGAGCTTTCAAAATCAGGAAAAATGGTTAACTTATACAACGCGTTGATATATGCTGCAAAAAAAGAATACAAATAATTTAAAATGAAATTTGACAATAAGCTAGGCAGACACCTTATCGTATTATTTATGCTTTTTCCGCTTTTTGTGTTGTCACAAAAAGAATATTTTCCAACAAACTCCGGCGTTAAGGTTGTCAACGAGCCTTACAAGGCCTTTGTTAATGCAACAATTGTTATCAACTCTGAGAGAACAATTGAAAACGGAACATTAATCTTTAGAGATGGAAAAATAATTGATGTTGGAAGTGGTATAAAAATTCCAAAAAACTCTATTGTTGTTGACAAAAAAAACAAGTTTGTATATCCTTCTTTCATAGAAACTACATCTTCAATGTCTGTTAAAGAAGCTAAAAGATTAGCATATTCCACAAGAAGCGCTATGTATGGTCCCATCAGAGAAGGGTTTTATTGGAATGACCACATTCTAAGCGATTACAGAGCATATTTAGATTATAAATACGACACAAATAAAGCAAAAGAACTGAGAGAAACGGGTTTCGGTGTGGTAAACACACACCGTGCCAATGGAATTCATAGTGGAACAGGAATCCTCTTGGCGTTGAGTGATTCATCAAATGAAAACCAAAGGGTTTTGTCAAATAATAGTACAGAATTCTACTCTTTCACAAGGAATGCGCTTTCAAAT
This sequence comes from Cryomorphaceae bacterium, assembly GCA_003331875.1. Taxonomy (GTDB): domain Bacteria; phylum Bacteroidota; class Bacteroidia; order Flavobacteriales; family Flavobacteriaceae; genus Eutrophosalina. Next base: position 8,090 of record QOQA01000019.1, read on the forward strand.
CAGTCCTACCCAACATCAATCATGGGAAGTATGGCCCTCATTAGACAGTTCTTCCATGATTTGGAATGGTATTCAAAAGGTCAAGCAAAAAATAAAGATTACGCCATCGAAGCTGCTATAAAAAACATTACAATGCCCAAAATTTGGAACTCAGGATCAAATCTTAATTTCCTAAGAGCTCTAAAAATATCAAAAGAGCTTGACATTCCGTTTGCTGTAGTTGGTTCAGGTTTAGAATACATGGATCTCAACGCAATACGTCAATATAAAAACAAGCTGATAATACCTGTAAATTTTCCAGCCGCATATGATGTTTCAGACCCAGGTTTAACAAAAAAAATCAGCCTCGGTTCTTTAAGGGAATGGAATCAGGCTCCATCCAATCTTTACATGTTGGAAAAAAACGACATTCAGTTTTCTGTTACATCTAGTGGTTTAAAGAAAAAATCAGAACTTTTACCAAACCTAAGAAAAGCGATAAGAAGAGGGTTGTCAACAAAACTAGCGCTTGATGCCTTAACAGTTAATCCAGCATCAATTTTAAAAGTAAAAGGGGTCACAGGTGAATTAACAAAAGGCTCATATGCAAATTTTTTGGTTACATCCAAACCAATTTTTGATGATAAGTCAGAAATTTACGAGAACTGGGTGCTTGGAGAAAAGCATGTTGTAAAAAAAGAAAAAAAAGAAACTCCTAAAAACAAAGTTGCTGTTAACGACACCATAAAAAAGGCAGACAAAAAGCCGAAAGTAATCGATTTTACTCCGGTAACCTTTCCAAACAAGGCTTATGGAAATAAATCAATTCCTCAGTCAGAAAACATGATCATACGAAACGCAACTGTTTGGACAAATGAAGATGAGGGGATACTTCAAAACACCGACGTTGCTGTTTCAAACGGGGTAATTGTAGAAATAGGGAAAAACCTTGTAAACAACAATGGGTCAAAAGAAATCGATGGAACTAACAAACACCTAACAACTGGGATTATTGATGAGCATTCACATATTGCAGCATCATCAATAAATGAATCAGGGCATAATTCTTCTGCGGAGGTTACAATTGCTGATGTTATAAACCCAAATGACATATCAATTTATAGAACACTTTCTGGAGGTGTCACAACCATTCAAATTTTACATGGATCAGCGAATCCAATTGGAGGACAATCAGCCATTGTAAAACTAAAATGGGGAGAGACAGCTGAGAATATGCTGATGAAAGACGCAGCTAAGTTTATCAAATTTGCTCTTGGTGAAAATGTAAAACAATCCAACTGGTCCAGCTACTCTAGATTCCCTCAGTCTAGAATGGGTGTTGAGCAGGTATATGTGGACTTTTTTCAAAGAGCAAAAGAGTATGGGGAACAATGGGACAAATACAACAGTCTATCAAAGAGAGCTAAATCCAAAACACCAAAACCCCGATATGACATTGAAATGGAGGTTGTTTGGGAAATACTTAGAGGTGAAAGACACATTTCATGTCACTCGTATGTCCAAAGTGAAATCAACATGTTAATGAAAGTTGCAGAAAACTTTGGAATTAAAATAAACACATTCACGCATATTTTAGAGGGGTATAAGGTTGCTACAAAAATGGCAAAGCATGGAGCAGGAGGGTCGTCTTTCTCTGACTGGTGGGCATATAAATATGAGGTGATCGATGCCATCCCATATAATGGCCCTATTCTTACAGAGGCAGGTGTAACCGTTGCCTATAACTCTGATAACGCAGAAATGATAAGGCGCCTAAACCAAGAGGCAGCAAAAGCAGTAAAATACGGGGGGTTAAGCGAGGAGGAGGCTTGGAAATATGTTACATTAAATCCAGCAAAGCTTCTGAGGATTGATGATAAAGTTGGAAGCATAGCTATTGGCAAACATGCAGATTTGGTGATATGGTCACACAACCCACTTTCAATATATGCTTTAGCTGAAAAAACAATTATTGAGGGGGCCGTCTTTTATGATTACAGCAAATTGGATGAAAAAATTGAACAAAATGAAAAGGAAAGAGAAATTATTATTACCCAACTCAAAGAGGCCAAAAAAGGTGGCGCAAAAACAGAGCCAGCGCCTGTAATTGATAAAAGATATTTTGAATGCGAAACAATTGATATAGTTAATGAAAATGTACAATAAGATTTTTTACACAATATTTTTACTCATGTTTTTTGGAACTGTTTATTCCCAGCAACTTCCAGGCAAAGAACAAACACAAAGTATACTTATCAGTAACGGAACTATTCATTTAGGAAATGGAGATCTTTTAGAAAATGCCTTCGTTGGGTTTGATAATGGTAAAATAAACTATGTTTCAATTGAGCAGCCGGTTATGGATTATGAAATCAATATTGATGCTGCTAATAAACATATATATCCAGGTTTCATTGCCCTTAACACCAGCTTGGGTCTTGGTGAAATTGATGCTGTTAGAGCGACTATTGATGAAGATGAAATTGGAGATTTTTTACCCCACGTAAGATCAATAATTGCATACAATGCGGAGTCAAAAGTTGTGGAAACATTACGAATGAATGGCGTACTCCTAGCTCAAATTGCACCAAATGGGGGAATAATAAGCGGCTCTTCGTCTGTTGTGCAGCTAGATGCTTGGAACTGGGAAGACGCTGTTATTCGCTACGATCAAGGAATACACTTAAACTGGCCATCTCCTTACTCTAGATCAGGTTATTCTTATTACAGAGGGCCATCAGTCATTAAAAAGAGCGATAAATATGAGTCGAATGTGGAGGAAATTAAAAACTTCTTTGATTCTTCCAAAGCGTATTTAAATGAACCCAATCCAAATCCAGTAAGCTTACCTTATAAAGCAATGTCATCTGTATTTTCAGTAAACGCAACAGTTTTTTTACATGCCAACGATGAAAAACAAATAACTGATGGTGTAAAGTTTTTACAAGACCAAAAAATTAAAAACATCGTAGTTGTTGGTGGAACAAACTCATTAGAAGCTGGAGATTTTTTAGCAGATAACAATATCAAAATCGCACTTGAACAACCCCACAACCTACCCTCGATGGAAGATGAGGATGTAAAATCTAGATTTAAACTAGCATCTCAATTGATAAATAAAGGCGTAATAGTAGCTGTAGACGCAACTGGTGAAATGACAAGGATGAACACAAGAAATCTTCCATTCTTTGCTGGAAGCTTTGCTGCGTATGGTGTTGAAAAAGAGAAAGCAGTTGAAATAATTACTTTGAACGCAGCAAAAGTTTTAGGCATCGAGGACAATTACGGTTCAATTGAAGTTGGTAAGAGCGCTACATTATTCATTTCTCGTGGCGATGCTCTTGATATGAGAACTAACAATCTATCTCACGCTTACATTGATGGCCGAGAAGTCTCGCTAGAAACAAATCAAACCAAGTTGTGGCAACGCTACAAGAAAAAAGTTGAGGAAGAAAAAAAGCAGTAAAGCTTACTCAGTCACAGTTCCCGGTGTTCCGTAATAACCAAGAGCTCCATTTAAGTATGGGGCATCTGCAGTTAAGTGATAATGGTAAATTCCATCTGGAAATTCGTTTGTGGGATGGGAATGCCCATGATGATCATCAAGATTTGAACTTGTGAGAACAGAACCATCTTCGACAGGTCCATAAACAGGAAATCCATCAAGTAAAAAACCCATCAATGATTCTTTTCCATAATTTAGGGTTAACCAAAAAGGCTCCATATGATAGTGGTATCTACCACCACCACCGTTTCTTCCTGGGGCTGGGTGACCATTAAATTGATCAAACGAATTAATTTCATTCGATAGTGGAGCCCCACCTCCAGCATATTGGTTGTAAAAAGGGACCCCGTTTAATGAAACACCAATCGGACCCATTGCTGTAGCTGTGGTGTTTGATGCTCTTCGCGGTTTAATAGGTATTTTAAACCTTATGTTTCCTTCGGATATTCTATTAGGATTCAAATTAAAGCGCGTTACAAATGGGTTTGAACCATCATAGGGCTCGTATTTTTCATTTTCCCATTGAGTACCTAAAAAGTAGGGGCTTTTGTGGTCTGGGACACCATCAGTGTTAATATAAACATAGTCTCCTTGGATATAAATATCGCTGGTTGTTTTGTAAATTTTTTGATAAATATTTAGAGGAACCGTTACACCATCTGTATTGCTGTCATTGTATGTTTGGCTTTCATCACCATCGTTACATGAAAAAAATAAAAAAACAAGAGCTAAAAAGTAACAAGGCTTCACTTGGGTAAAATTTCGTTTTGCATAAAGTTAGTCATTTAATTTTAGTACCGCCATAAAAGCTTGTTGCGGGATTTCAACATTCCCAATTTGCCTCATTTTCTTTTTTCCTTTTTTCTGGTTTTCAAGAAGCTTTCTTTTTCTTGTAATGTCACCCCCATAACATTTTGCAGTAACATCTTTTCTCACAGCTTTTACAGTTTCCCTAGAAATGATTTTTGCGCCAATTGCTGCTTGAATAGGAATGTCAAATTGCTGTCTTGGAATCAGCTCCTTTAGTTTCTCACAAATTTTCTTACCCATAGAATATGCGTTGTCAAAATGAATCAGAGCTGATAATGCATCAACTGGATTTCCGTTTAGAAGTATATCGAGTTTAATAAGCTTTGATTGCATAAACCCAATTGGACTGTAATCAAAAGAGGCATAACCTTTTGATATAGACTTAAGTCGGTCATAAAAATCAAAAACAATTTCCGCCAAAGGCATATCAAAAATAAGCTCTACCCTTTGAGTTGTTAAATAGGTTTGGTTTTTAAGTATTCCTCTTTTTTCAATACAAAGACTCATTACTGGCCCAACAAAATCTGCTTTTGTTATTATAGAAGCATTGATATAAGGTTCTTCAACACGATCAAGGTAGGAGGGCTCAGGTAGATCGGAAGGTGTATTTACAACTAGCACACTGTTGCTGTCTTTTTTTGTGAAAGCGTGATAAGAAACATTTGGAACAGTTGTTATTACAGACATGTTGAACTCCCTTTCAAGCCTTTCTTGAATAATTTCTAAGTGAAGCATTCCTAGAAAACCACACCTAAACCCAAACCCTAGTGCAGAAGAGTTTTCAGGGCTAAAAACCAAAGACGCATCATTTAATTGAAGCTTTTCGATTGAAGAACGAAGATCTTCATAGTCGTCAGTGTCAACAGGGTATATACCAGCAAATACCATAGGCTTAACTTCCTCAAAACCAGAGACAGCCGAAGTTTCATTTGCCCTGGAGTCAACAATTGTATCTCCAACCTTCACTTCTTTGGCATTTTTGATCCCAGTAATTAAGTAGCCTACGTCTCCACAACCTATCTCATTCTTTGGGATTTGTTTTAAGCTAAGCGTACCAACCTCATCTGCATAATATTTTTTATTTGTTGCCAAGAATTTAATTTCTTGACCCTTTTTAATCTTTCCAGAGAAAACCCTAAAATAAATTTCAATTCCCCTGAAAGGGTTATATACCGAATCAAAAATTAAAGCCTTTAGTTCCTCATGACTTGATTTTTTTGGAGCAGGCACCCTGTTAACTATTTCTTTCAAGATTGAGCTTACCCCTTCTCCTGTTTTTGCGGAAACTTTTATTATTTCATCCAGTTTACAACCAAGTAAATCAACAATATCATCAGAAACCTCATCTGGCTTTGCAGATGGCAAATCTATTTTGTTAAGAATAGGAATAATTTCTAAGTCATTTTCTAGTGCTAAGTAAAGATTTGAAATTGTTTGTGCCTGAATACTCTGCGCAGCATCTACAATTAGCAATGCTCCTTCACATGCAGCAATGGATCTAGAAACTTCATATGAAAAATCAACATGTCCGGGTGTATCAATTAAATTAAGTACGTAATCCTTACCCTCATGCTTGTAATTCATTTGAATTGCATGGGATTTTATCGTAATCCCTCTTTCTCTTTCAAGATCCATATTGTCCAACAACTGATCTTGTTTGTCTCTGTCAGATATTGTTCCGGTTATGTCAAGAAGTCGGTCAGCAAGAGTACTTTTTCCGTGATCTATATGTGCAATAATGCAAAAATTTCTAATCAAACTCATTGAGTCCTACAAATATAAATTAATTAATCCCTTTATGGTCTAAAAGATATTAGTTTAAATTTGCATGAAAATGGTTAAAATAGGAGACATAGAGTTAGGTAATTTTCCACTATTACTTGCACCAATGGAAGATGTTAGTGATCCACCATTCAGAGCTCTCTGCAAAGAAAATGGTGCAGACGTTGTCTATACTGAATTCATTTCAAGCGAAGGCTTAATTAGAGATGCTGTAAAAAGCGTCATGAAGTTGGATGTTTATGAGAAAGAGAGACCGGTTGGAATTCAAATCTTTGGGTCTAATTTAGACTCTATGCTAAAAGCCATTGACATTGTTGAGAAAACAAACCCAGATATTATTGATATAAACTTCGGCTGCCCAGTAAAAAAAGTAGTGTGTAAAGGTGCTGGAGCAGGTATATTGAAGGACATAGATAAAATGGAAACACTAACTAGAGAAATGGTAAAAAGAACCAAACTTCCAGTAACTGTAAAAACTAGGTTAGGATGGGATGAAACAACAATCAGGATAGTCGAAGTAGCAGAGAGAATTCAAGATGCTGGCGCCAAAGCTATAGCCATCCACGGGAGAACTCGTGCTCAAATGTATAAAGGTAATGCCGATTGGACGTTAATTTCAGAAGTTAAAAATAACCATAGGATGAAAATACCAGTATTTGGAAATGGGGACGTAAACTCGCCTGAAAGAGCTGTAGAGATGAGAGACAAATACGGTCTTGACGGTGCCATGATTGGAAGGGCATCAATTGGAAATCCATGGTTTTTTAATCAAGTTAAGCACTATTTTAAAACAGGCGAACACACCAAGCCTCCTACAATTTTTGAAAGACTTAGAATGGCAGAAAAGCACCTATTAATGTCTATTGATTGGAAGGGTGAAAAGCTTGGTGTTTTAGAAACTAGAAGACACTACTCAAATTACTTTAGGGGAATACCTGATTTTAAAAAATATCGAAATATAATGGTAACAACAGATCGTTCTGAAGAGCTTCTGCTTTTATTTAGTGATTTAAAAAAACAATTTAATTCTGAGCCAGTTCTTAACTAATTTTTCTTGAGGCAAGTGCTCCCAGGTAAGATGAAAAAACAGAAATAAAAAAGGCAGAGATCATTAAAACCCCAATATTACCTGCTTTTAATGAAACCGGATAAGGAACATCAAGACCTGGAATTGAAATTATCGAAAAATTAATTTGTATATAAATTAGAATAATTGACAGAAAAAGACCAATTATTAAGCCGCTTAAATTAATTAGTAGTCCATGTTTGAAAAATAATTGAAAAATCTCTTTTCTATTCATCCCAAGTGCCCTAAGGGTTTTAATGTTTGCCTCTTTTTCAATGATCAGCATTGAAACCGTCGCTATAACATTAAAGGCAGAAACCAAAACAATAAAAAACATGATTGCTATTATTACTAGCCTTTCAGACTGCATTATTTTGAAGAGTGTTTCATTTTGTTCTTTATGTGTTAAAATACTGTATTGAGGGAATGAGCTCTTTATCTTCTCTTTTGCAAGGTTTAATTCACCATTAGTTTTTATAAAAAGCTCACTGTAAGTGTTTTTTTCAAAACCAAATAATTTTGATGCAAAGGGAAGACTTACTATAATTTTATTTTCATTATCATCATCTCTAGTTCTAAAAAGACCATTAGAAATTAATGTTTCAGAACGATTAAAAGGCTGAATAAAAAAGTTCAAATAATCGTCAGAAAGTGTACTAACAAAGTATTGACCAGATGCGTTGTATAAAGTTAAATCAAGTTTTTGTGAAAGTGAACTGCTGGTGAAAGAGGTATAGTTATCAAGTTTAGAAAAACTACCGACCTCCATTATTGAATCAATCAATATTACACTACTGAATTCATCATCAACACCCAGGATTTCAGCGAATTCAGTTTTGTCACCATTTTGAATTACAGCTTTCCCTAAAATTATTTTTGAAACACTTGTAACCCCCTCTACTTCCCTAATTAACTGAATGTCATTTTCTGTTATTTTAAGTCTATTTCCGGACATAGACCTTAATTTAAGATCTGGGTCAAATGATTTAGAAAATGAGAGGGAATACTCCTCTAAACCAGAAAACACCGATAATATGGTTAAGAAAGAGAAGTTAGCTATAGAAAGTACTAAAACAGAAAAAAGAGAAATTATATAAACTATTGTATAATTTTTTTTTGAAAAAAAATATTTAAACGCAATGAAGGTTGTTGATTTCACAATCATTATTTGATTGGATTTTCGCCGCCGTTTTTGAGTGCATTCTCAATCCCTTCTATATAATCCAGTGAATCATCTATAAAAAATTCAATCTCAGGCATAACTCTGAGCTGAGCCTTAACTAATGAAATAAATTTTTGTTTGATCTCAAACTTATTATTTTTTAAGAAATTAATAAGATCAGTTGTTTTTCTGGATGGAAAAACGCTTAAAAAAACTTTACATTGACCAAGGTCTGGAGTTGTTTTAACGCTAGTAACAGACACCAAAACACCTTGGAAAGCCCTATCTCTCAAAATAGAATCTACGATTTTTGCTATATCTTTTTTTATAAGAGCTGAAACTTTCTTTTGTCTTTGAGAATCCATGATTTATTCAACCTTGGTAACCCTCAAAGTATTAACCTGTCCTTTTTTCTTAATTGGCATCGCAGCCAAGTTAATAACAAAATCACCCTTTTTTATGTACCTCCTCTGTTGGGCTAGCTCATTGACTTCCTCTACTGTTTTGTCTGTACTCTCTAGGTTATTATAAAAAATACACTTGACACCCCAAAGAAGGTTGAGTTGAGATAAAATTCTGGTATTTGAAGTAAATACAAGAACCAACGATTTTGGCCTGTATGAAGATATTTCCCAACCAGTATACCCACTGTTTGTTAACGTGCAAATTGCAGAAGCATTTATTCCGTCAGCCAGCATAGCTGCATTATAGCATATTGAGTTTGTGATTAACCTTTCTTTCCCAATATTTATTTTTCTTTTCTTAACTAAACCAAACTCAGTGTTTTCAACACTTGAAATAATTTTACCTATTTTTCTAACTACTTCACAAGGATATTTTCCAACAGATGTTTCTGCTGAAAGCATAATACAATCAGCACCATCCATTACAGAATTGGCAACATCATTCACCTCCGCTCTTGAGGGAGTTAAATTCTCAATCATGGACTCCATCATCTGCGTAGCCACTATGATAGGTTTGCGAGCTTTTTTGGCCATTTGGACCATGATTTTTTGGTTTATTGGGACTTCCTCTGCAGGAATCTCTAAACCTAAATCCCCCCTTGCCACCATCAAACCATCAGAAACTTTCAAGATTGATTCAAGCTTATCTATGGCTTGTGGTTTTTCAATTTTTGAAATTATAGGCATTGACTTCTTTGTTTCAGACTGCACAAGTTCTCTTAGCATTAGAACATCATTTTTTGACCTTACAAAGGAAAGCGCAATCCAGTCAAAAGAATTTTTTATAGCAAACTTTGCATCCAAAATATCTTTCTCTGTTAATGCTGGTAATGAAATCTTTGTATTAGGCAAATTCACTCCTTTGTTTGACTTCAACTCACCACCTTGAACAACCTCCAGAGTAACCTCATCAGACCTATTAGTTTTAACGACCTTTAGAATTATTTTCCCATCGTCAACCATAACCCTCTCGTCTTTTTTCACATCTTTTGGAAACAAATTATAGCCAATTTGAACCACTGAACTATCCCCGTTTTCAACTAACTTAGTTGTAAACACAACTTGACTCCCTTTTTTTAAAATACAACCACTTACAACTTTTCCGATTCTAATTTTAGGACCCTGTAAATCACCCAAGATGGTTACATGTTTGTTATGTTCTTGTCTTAAATCCTTTATATGTGAAACTAATTTTTTAACCTCAACATGTGCTGCGTGTGAAAAATTAATCCTAAAAACATCAACCCCAGAGGAAATCAATTTACTTAGCATTGATCTAGATGAGCATGCAGGACCTATCGTAGCAACAATTTTAGTTTTGTTTAGATTCATTATTCAAAAATAAGGTTATATTTTGATTTTTGACTTTTAAGATTTACAAGATAGCAGGTTTGAACCAAGGCAATCTTATTAATTTTGTTTATTAGAGAACTGTAGTTAAAATTTCCGCCTTCAATTTTCAAAAAAAAATCTATATTTTTTTTTTCTTCAATTAAATAAATTTTAGAATCTATATTTTCAAACAAGTTGAGCTTTATCGGCTTAATATTTGCAAAGGACTTATTTGAAAACAAATATATTTTTGTGTTGTATATTTCTGACACATGTTTAAACATTTCAAAAATAAACTCAGCTTTATTTATCTCAATTTTATATTCAAACTTTTTTAAACAAACCTTAAGCGATTTGTTTAGGTTGAAAGCCAGTTTATACGCTTCAAGCTGACTGTGAATTCCAATTAATCTAAAGTCTTCCTCAATTTCAATATAGTTAAGCTTTCTGGAAGCCATAATTTCGGGATATTTAATCGTCAAATTCCTTCACCATAACACAAGCATTGTGACCCCCAAACCCAAACGTATTGCTCATCGCAACTTTAATATTTCGAGATTGTGACTTATTAAACGTAAAATTAATGTTAGAATCAATTTCAGGGTCATTATTAAAATGATTTATAGTTGGTGGGACTAAATTATTGTTTATTGACAGTATGCATGATATTGCCTCAACAGCTCCTGCAGCCCCTAGTAGATGGCCAGTCATGGATTTTGTAGAATTAATATTCATAGAATAGAGGTGATCCTTAAAAACACTTCCAAGTGCTTTTGCCTCTGCCTTATCCCCAAGGGGTGTCGAGGTCCCGTGCATATTAACAAGATCAACATCTTTGTATGTTAAACCCGAGTCCTTAATACAGTTGTTCATAACACTAATTGCACCCTCTCCGTCTGGGTGAGGTGCAGTCATGTGATAGGCATCTGATGAAAGCCCAATCCCAACAACTTCAGCATAAATTTTAGCTCCTCTATCGATTGCATGATCAAGTTCCTCAAGGACAACACATCCACCCCCTTCTCCCAAAACAAAACCGTCTCTATCTAGATCAAACGGCCTTGATGCGGTCGTGGGGTCATCATTTCTTTTTGAAAGAGCCTGGACTGCATTAAACCCGCCTATTCCAGATTTGATAATACCCGCCTCTGAACCACCTGATATAATAGCGTCTGCATATCCAAGTCTGATGTAGTTAACCCCGTCAATTAATGCATTTGCCGATGAGGCACATGCTGAAACAGTAGCAAAGTTCGGCCCTTTGAATCCATGACGTATAGAAATAACTCCGGCAGCTATATCTGGAATCATCTTTGGAATAAAAAAGGGATTATATCTAGGTGTGCCATCACCGTTAACAAAATTAGTAACCTCTTCTTGAAAAGTTTTCAGACCACCAATCCCCGAGCCCCAGATTACACCAACTCTTGTTTTGTCAATATTTTTATTATTAATGCCAGAATCTTTTATGGCTTCATCAGAGCTTACAATTGCGTATTGAGAGAACCTGTCAAGCCTTCTGCTTTCTTTCCGTTCGAAAAAGTTCATAGGGTCATAACCTTTTAGTTCACAAGCAAATTGGGTCTTAAATTTACTTGTATCAAAATAGGTTATTTTATCTGCTCCACTCACACCAGACTTTAATCCATCCCAGTATGATTTGATGTCGTTTCCAATCGGGGTCAATGCCCCTAATCCGGAAACAACAACACGCTTTAATCCCATAAGGTTAATTAGAACTTTCTATAAATTGAATTGCCTGACCAACGGTTTCTATTTTTTCAGCTTGGTCATCTGGTATTTGAATATCAAACTCTCTTTCGAACTCCATAATAAGCTCAACTGTATCTAAAGAGTCCGCTCCTAAGTCGTTTGTGAAACTGGCTGTTGGAACTACTTCATTCTCGTCAACACCTAATTTGTCAACTATTATTGCTTTTACTCTTGAAGAAATTTCTGACATAATATTTGATTTATTGTTGTGCACAAAAATAAAAAACTTTGTATTATAAACTTATTATTTTCATTTAATTTTAATTAACAGGGTGAAAGTAAATCTATATTGGAAAATAAAAAAAAGATAGTTGTTTTTGCTTCGGGCAATGGATCAGGTTTTGAGAACATATGTAAAAAATTATTAGACTTAGAATTTCTGGAAATCTCAAAACTTTATTGTAATAACAACAAAGCTCTTGTACTTGATCGTGCAAAAAAGTATGGAATAGAAAATTTTATATTTCAGAATAATGATTTGAAAAATAAAAAAGTGCTTTTAGACCTTCAAAAAGTTAAGCCTGATTTAATTGTATTGGCGGGATTTTTAAAAAAAATACCAACGGATATAACGAATAAATTTAAACACAAGATAATCAACATACACCCATCATTATTGCCAAAATATGGCGGTAAAGGAATGTATGGGGAAAATGTTCATAAAAAAGTTATTGAAAATAACGAAAAAGAAAGTGGTTTTACTATTCATTATGTGGACCAAAATTATGATGAGGGAGATATAATATTTCAAAAAAAAATACCAATCAAAAAAAAAGACCCTGTAAATTTGGGAAAGGAAGTACTCAAACTGGAACACAAATATTATCCTGAAATTATTTTAAAATGCTTAAGTGATGGCAAATCCTGATATCTTAATTTATACTGACGGATCCTCAAGGGGTAATCCAGGGCCTGGGGGTTATGGCATTATTATGCAAAAATTTACGAATAAACGCAGTAAAGAGTTTTACAGAGGTTTTAGAAAAACAACAAATAATAGAATGGAGCTTCTAGCTGTTATTGAAGCTATTAAAAAACTTACAATAAAAAATTTAAAAGTGCACATCTATACAGACTCTAAATATGTAGTGGATGCTGTAGAAAAAAAATGGGTTTTCAATTGGGAAACAAAGGGTTTTAAGGGTAAAAAAAATAGTGATCTTTGGAAGAGTTTCTTAAAAATATATCCAACACAAAAAATCAAGTTTTTTTGGGTAAAGGGGCACAATAATCACCCTCAAAATGAGAGATGTGATCACCTTGCCTTTGAAGCATCAAAGTCAAAAAATTTAGATATAGACCATGAATATGAAAAGGAATAAATCAATTTTAGTTGCTGGAACCATGGCCTTTGATGAGATTATTACTACAAGCGCTAACTCAGGTAAGATTATAGGTGGTGCAGCTACCTACATAAGTTACAGTTCATCTTTTTTTACAAATGATATTTATGTTTCATCAATTATTGGAAATGATTTTCCAAATTCATTTTTACACGAAATGAATTCTAAGGGCATATTTACAGCAATGATTGAAGTTTCCAAAAATGACAAGTCTTTCTACTGGAAGGGAGAATATAAAAATGATTTTAACAATAGAGTAACACATGTTACACACCTAAACGCATTAGAATTTTATAAACCAAATTTAAATAAGCATTCAAATAATTTTGATTTGGTTATGTTAGGAAATTTAGATCCAGTTATCCAAATGGATATTTACTCCCAGGTTAAAAATGATCATAATTTTGTCATTTTGGATACAATGAATTATTGGATTGAAAAAACTGAAAAAGAATTGTTTGAAATAATTAGTAAAGTAAACTTGGTTGTCATAAATGATGAAGAGGCACAAATGTTGGGAAAATCAGATTTGATTGAAGAATGTGCAAAAAATATTTTGAGCTGTGGCCCCAATTATATTATAATAAAAAAAGGCTCTCAAGGAGCTGAGCTTTTTTCAGAACACCAAAGATCAACAATACCAGCGCTTGATAATATAAAAGTTGTTGATCCAACAGGCGCAGGCGATTCTTTTGTTGGGGGTATTTGTGGATATTTAGCCTCAAGGCCTAGCATTGGTTTTAAACAAATCCATAACGCAATGATTTATGGATCCGTAATCGCTTCATTTTGTATAGAAGAATTTGGTCTTGCTCGCTTACAAAAAATAAGTAAAGAAAATATTGACGAGAGAATTAAAACATTCACCAGTTATTTACTATAATTATCAGAATTATTTTCTTTATTTTGTTCATAGAGATAACTAATGAGTGATAGGTTAAATCATGAGTGCGGTTTAGCGCTTATAAGATTATTAAAGCCCCTAGAATTTTACCAAAAAAAATATGGTTCGGCTACTTATGGCCTAAACAAGCTTTATTTAATGCTTGAAAAGCAACACAACAGAGGTCAGGATGGAGCTGGTTTTGCAAGCGTAAAGCTTAATATGAGCCCAGGTCAAAGATTTATGCACAGGGAAAGATCTGCCAACCAAAATCCAATTCAAGAGATTTTTAAACTAGCCAATGATAACCTAACAGACCACATAAATAGCTTCCCCGCTTCTAAAAACGATATTTCAAGCCTTAAGAATAATGTTCCTCACGTGTCTGAACTTTTTTTGGGACATGTCAGGTACGGAACTTTTGGTAAAAACAGTAAAGAGGCAGTTCATCCTTTTTTAAGACAAAATAATTGGATGCATAGAAATCTAATTGTTGCGGGAAATTTCAACATGACAAATAACAAACAAATGTTCGAACATTTGGTTAATCTTGGGCAACACCCCAAAGAAATGTCAGATACGGTTACAGTTATGGAAAGAATCGGACATTTTCTGGACGACTCTGTATCTAAGATTTATAAAAAATTAAAAAAAGAGGGGGTTTCAAAGATGGATGCATCATCCATAATTGCAGAGAGGATTGATTTGAGAAAAATACTTGAAAAAGCATCTAAAGATTGGGATGGAGGATATGTAATAGGTGGCCTCATTGGTCATGGTGATGCATTTGTGATAAGAGATTCAGCCGGTATAAGACCAGCATTTTTTTACAAGGACGACGAAGTTGTTGCAGTTGCATCAGAAAGACCCGCTATTCAAACAGTTTTTAATACTGGTTTTGATGATATTAACGAAATCAAGCCCGGAGACTGTTTAATAATAAAAAAATCTGGGAAGGTCTTCACAAAAAACGTGATAAAATCAACTGTTCAGAAATCATGTTCATTTGAAAGAATTTATTTTTCCAGAGGATCGGATAAAGAGATATACAATGAAAGAAAAAAATTAGGAAAACTTGTGTTTAATCAAATACTTGAAGCTGTTAATTCTGATCTTGTAAACACTGTTTTTTCATATATTCCAAATACAGCTGAAGTCTCTTTTTATGGGCTTGTACACGAAGCTGAAAAATACATCATTGACTTAGCTAGAAAAAAAATTCTTAGCAATAAAGATAAAATTAATGATGAAAGCCTTAAGAAAATTCTATCATTCAGACCTAGAATAGAGAAGGTTGCCATTAAAGATGCGAAACTTAGGACTTTTATAACTGACGATGTTAATCGAGATGAGTTAGTAAAACATGTCTATGATATTACTTATGGCTCAATAAAAAAAACAGACAATCTTGTAATTGTTGATGACAGTATTGTCCGAGGAACTACTTTGCAAAAAAGTATATTAAAAATGTTAAATAGACTTTCCCCAAAGAAGATAATTGTAGTTTCTAGTGCTCCTCAAATTAGATACCCAGACTGTTATGGAATAGATATGGCAATAATGGAAGATTTAATTGCGTTCAGAGCGACAATAAAATTATTTAAGAAAAAATTTAATTCGGATATTCTTAAAAAAATATATAAAAAATGTGTGGAGGAGAATAAAAAATCAACTACTAAGATTAAAAATATTGTGAAAGAGGTTTATGATCCTTTTACCGACGATCAAATAAGTAAGGAAATCTCCAAAATATTAAAGGATAAAGACATAACATCTGACGTTGAAGTTATATTTCAATCAATAGATAACCTACATAAGGCGTGTCCTAATCACCTAGGTGATTGGTATTTTTCAGGAAATTACCCGACACCTGGTGGGAATAAGGTTGTAAATAAAGCTTTCATAAATTATTACGAGGGCTTGAAGGTCAGAGCATATTAGACATAAACCTTTAATCTTTATTATATTTTGCAGTTACAGCGTCCCAGTTTATAATGCTGAAAAAAGCTTCAATATAGTCAGGTCTTCTGTTTTGGTAATTTAAATAATATGCATGTTCCCATACATCAAGACCCAGAATCGGGGTTTTTCCACATTCACTAGGCATTAAAGGATTGTCTTGATTTGGGGTAGAACAAACTTCTAAACCGCCTTCAGAGTCTGCACACAGCCAAGCCCATCCTGAACCAAAACGAGTAGCAGCAGCAGCCGAAAATATAGTCTTAAATTCATCAAAAGACCCAAAGGATTTATCAATTGCATCTGCTAAAGCTCCCTCAGGTTTACCACCACAATTTGGCCCAATTACCTCCCAAAACAGACAATGATTGAAATATCCACCACCATTATTTCTGACAGCAGCATTACTCATATCTAACGTTTTCAAAATATCTTCAATTGACTTGCCCTCTAAATCGGTTCCTTCAATAGCAGAATTAAGCTTGTTTGTATATCCAGCATGGTGTTTCCCATGATGAATTTGCATTGTTTTGGAATCAAAATGTGGTTCTAGTGCATCAAAATTATATGCTAGATTTGGAAGTTGAAAACTCATAGTATTTTATATTTTTATTTAAAATTAGTGAAATTATAATTACCATAAAAAGTTGTCATATAGATACAAAATAATTGATGCAAGTGCAGGAACAGGAAAAACATTCTCTTTAAGAAAGAATATTCTATTAAAGTTATTTTCAGGTGATGATTTTTCTTTTAAACATGTTTTAGCTGTCACATTTACAAATAATGCATCAAATGAGATGAAACAGTCAATACTTTCAGACTTATTCGTTATTTCCACCAACCCAAAGAATTCAAAAGTGTTGTCAGAAATAAATAAAGAATTTGAAATCAAAAACGTTAAACAAAAATCACAAAAACTCTTAAAAAATATATTAAATAATTTTTCTTTTTTTCAAATATCTACGCTTGATAAATTCAACCACCGCCTGATAAGAAGCTTTTCAAATGAGCTTGGACTGGGTTATGACTTTGATCTTATTGTTGATAGAGATGAGTTTTTTGATTTATTGATATTTGAGTTTTTGGATAAAATTCAGGATAATAAGACTTTGCTTAATCTTTTATCAAACTACTCAAAAAAGAAAGTCTTGCAAAGTAAAAGTTGGGATATTGACTATGAAATAAGAGAGTTATTGGAATTAATCTTTGATGAAACAAACTATCTTAACTTTCTCAAGCTTTCAGAAAATCAAAACTTAAATCTACAGGATTTAAAAAAAGATATTTTAAAAAAAATAAAAAGTCTTCAAACATCAATTAATAAAAAATGCAAGGAGTTTTTTTTACTCATTGATCAAAATTCAGAACATGTTTTTGTCTATCTAAAAAATTTTGTAAAAAGCATTTCGACTAAAAAAATCAATGATTTAAAAACTGAAGCTATCAGATCAAGAGTTCTAAGTAATCAAATTTTTAAGAAGAGTTTTAGTGGAGAGCAGAATAGAAAATATTCAAATTCAATATTAAATGTTATTGATGAAATTCTGTCCATAGTTGAAAAAACACAAACCTATTCCAATATTTTCTCAAACATTGACTTAAATATTTTAGCTACTGAAATCATTAAATTTTCCAATCAATTTCAGGAAGAATCAAACATATTATTCATTTCAGATTTTAATAAAAAAATAAATAAAGAGCTATTGGACCAACCCTCTCAATATATTTATGAAAAGCTGAGCGTTAAGTTTAAAGATTACTTTATCGATGAATTTCAAGACACCTCATTCTTGCAATGGCAGAATATCATTCCACTATCATCACATTCAGTGCTCAATGAAGGTGTAAACGAAAACCATGGAAGTATATTCATTGTTGGAGACCCTAAACAATCAATTTACAGATGGAGAGGTGCTAACCCTGAAATTTTCTCATCATTAAAAAAAACCTCACCTTTTCATATAAAACCTGAACTTATACCTAAAAAAATTAATTTTAGAAGTTGTGAGCAAATTGTAAATTTTAATAATGAATTCTTCAAATTCATATCTTCAAAACTTAATCTGGACAGGGTTGACGAACTTTATAAAAATTTAGACCAGAATTCAAATAAAAAACCGAGTGGATTAACAACAATTACATTTATTGATCAAGAAAAAGACTACAAAGAGCAAACCAGTTTAAGTGTTTTGAACATTATTAACGATAAAATTAAAGAAGGTTTCGATTATAAAGATATTGCCATATTATGTAGAAAAAACGATCAATGTAGTCAGATATCTTCTTTTTTAATTGAAAATAATATTGATGTAAGGTCTGATGAAATTTCTACTTTTTCATCAATTGAGGAAGTAAGAATATTAGTAAGATTTTTAGGCTTGAAGGTTGACCCTAAAAATAAGGAGCACATTAAGGAAATTCTTAAGTATTACACTCATATTAACAATCTGAGCGATAAATATGACTTTATTCAAAACAACCTTGAGGATGAAATAGAGGTAATTTTTTCAAAAATTCTTGATTTAGATTTTAAAATTTTTTACGATTCTAGCGATTATGAGTCAATTGTTTACTTGGTAAATAATCTAAAATTCTTTGATAAAAACCTTTTACATATCCAATTTTTATTGGACGAGATTCTGAACTATGAGCTATCTAGCTCATATAGAAAGGAAAGCTTTTACAGTTATTGGAACAAGAAAAAAGACAAAATAAAAGCAACATTCATAAACAACTCCAATTCTGTTAATATCTTAACAATTCACAAAGCAAAAGGGATGGAATTCAGCTTTGTTATACTGCCATACTTTGATTTTAGTTTGCAAAAGTCAAATTTTAAAACATGGATTCAGTATCAATCACCAAAAACTACTACACCAATTTTCGTAGACTATAAAAACTCTTTGAAGTACTTTGATAATAATTCTAAGGCTGTTTTTCAAGAAAAAAACAACGAAATGATCTTAGACTCATTAAATCTTGTTTATGTTGCCTTATCAAGGGCTATTTCTCAGAACCACATCATAACAAATACTCCTAAAGGTGAGAGTTTCTCAAGTGTAGCTAGTATCTGTCATTTATACTCCAATCACAAGACCTACACTAAGACCAACAAAAGTGCATCACTTTATAATTTTAGCTGGGGGAGTTCCAATAAACAAAAAAGCAAAGGTCAAAATTTGTCTGAAAAATCAACCAAAACCTTATGTAAAGTAAAAGCTCATGGCTTTAATACTGTCAGAAAAAACTTGAATAGGTCAAAAAAAACGTCCTATTTTGGAAGTATATTCCATGATATTATAGCAAAAATTGAAAGTAAAAAGCAAATAGAAATTGTAGTTAATGATTTTTTTAACAGAGGATTGTTTTCAAAGCATGAAAAGAATAAAATCATTAAAATGGTAAAATCAGTATTTAATAATAAAAAGTTGAGTCATTTTTATGTTAATACTGACAATGTATACAGCGAAAGGGAAATATATCTTTCTGATGGCAAAGTAATTAAGCCTGATAGAATGATTTTCCATGAAAATAATGAAGTTTCAATTTTGGATTATAAAACTGGCAAACCCAAAATATCAGATAAAAATCAAATTATAGATTATATTTCTGAGCTAGAAAAAAATTCATACATGGTTAGAGAGGCATTTCTTGTGTATCTAGGCAAAAAAACATCAATTATTGACCTAATAAGCGCTGACCATCATTGATTTAAGAAGGATTAAATCGTTGCAATATGATTAAAATATTGATGTATTTCATTGAAATTCATTAAGTTTGTGGCAAAATCGATTTAAAAACTACTAACATGAATAATTTCGTAAAAATATTTTTTGTCTTTTCAATGATTCTTTTTACAACAAAATCATTGTCTCAAGACAAGAATAATCCATGGCAAATCAGCTTGGGAACAAGCGCTGTTAATTTCTATGGGACCGCACAAGAAGGTTTGTGCATGGGATGTAATGATTTATTTCAAGATTACTTCGCGGTTGATAAATATTGGAACATCCAAACATTTTTTAGTACTGCTAGTATTTCTAGATATACTGATAATGGATTTTCTGTAGGTCTAAGACTTTCATTAAATAAATTTGACCAGATTGGAAATACCAATGCAATACCCGGTTATGTCGACGGAAAAGGTCCTGAAAAAACAATGATCACTACAGACCTCTTTGTTTCTAAGGCTCTTCCAAAACTAACATTTTTCAAGTTTTCACCGTTCTTAGAGGGTGGTATTGGCCAGGCAAATGTTGATGACATAAATGCATACACATTAAATGCTGGTGTTGGTGTTGATTTTCCAATAGGCAACAAAGCATTTATAAAGCTTAATACTGTATACAGAAAAGCATTTGAAAATGATGGTGGTCCAAAAACAGTCTATTACGCACCCGGTGTCAATACACATTGGCAACACAATATATCATTAGCGATCAATTTTGGAGGTAAAGATACTGACGAAGATGGCATATATGACAAGTTTGATGATTGTCCTTTTGAACCTGGATTAGAAGAATTTAACGGATGTCCTGATACTGACGGTGATGGAATTCCTGATAAAGATGATTCATGCCCAACGACTGCTGGTACAGCAGAGTTTAATGGTTGTGCAGATTCTGATGGTGACGGTATTGCTGACCCAGATGATAAATGTCCAGATGTTGCTGGTTTAGCAAAGTTTGGAGGTTGTCCTGATACAGATGGTGATGGTATTGAAGATGCTAAAGATGCATGTCCTGAAGAAGCTGGATTAAGAAGGTTTAGGGGTTGTCCTGATACAGATGGTGATGGAATCGCTGATCCAAAGGACAAGTGTCCTACTGAAGTTGGTCCTGCTGACAACGAAGGTTGCCCTAATCCAACTCAGGAAGCAATTGATGCACTGAATGAATTGGGAGCAACAGTTCAGTTTGAACTAAACAAGGCTGACCTTAAGGACGAAGCAATAGATCTTTTAATTAGCGTATATGATATTATGTCAAAATTTGGAAATACAAACTTCTCAATTGAAGGACATACTGATACTTCTGGGCCTAAAGCTTTCAATCAAAAACTTTCTGAAGAAAGAGCTGGTAAGGTAAAGACTCACCTAGTTGAAAAGGGTGTTGAGGAATCAAGACTTTCAACAAAAGGATTTGGTGAAGACAATCCAAAAGTTTCAAATGATACAAGAAACGGAAGAATTACCAATAGAAGGGTAGAGTTTAAGGTTGTAGAGTAGTCCCTATCATCCTTAAATCACAAAACAACAAAAGAGCGCCTAA
Organism: Cryomorphaceae bacterium; assembly: GCA_003331875.1. Taxonomy (GTDB): domain Bacteria; phylum Bacteroidota; class Bacteroidia; order Flavobacteriales; family Flavobacteriaceae; genus Eutrophosalina. Next base: position 29,421 of record QOQA01000019.1, read on the forward strand.
AACTTAGGCGCTTTTTTTATTTTTAATAAAGAATGAATTCCTTTTTTGAAAAAGCAGTTGAGAAGTCTTTAGACGTAAAGTCTCTTAACAGGACTGTAATCATCATTCCCAACAGAAGATCACGAATTTTTTTAAAACAAGCAATTCAAAGTAAGCTAAACAAGATTTCAATATCACCAGAAATTTATAGTATAGATGATTTCATAGAAAGAATAGCAGACAATAAGGAAACAGACAAGACTACGATTCTATTCTACCTTTATGAAAGTTATATGCAGATTTCAAAAAAAAATGATTTTGAAAATTATAATTCCTTTAGAAAATGGGCAAATATTTTTTTAAAAGACTTGAATGATATTCAGATGTCAAACAACAATTATCAAGAGGTTTTGAATTATCTTTTAGAGATAAAAAAAATAAATGCAATCAATGAAGAGGACGAATTTAAACTAGAATTTTGGAAAATTCTTCCAAAAATTTCCGAGATATTTATTGAAAAGCTCAGACAAAATAATTGCGCAAACAAAGGCTTAATTCACCTGGATGCAGAAAAAAATATCGAATTATATAGCAATGCACACAAAAATTATAACTTTTTAATTTTAGGATTAAACTCGCTTTCAAATATTGAGGCTTATATAATTGAATACTTACTATCAAATAATAAAGCCCAAATCTTTTGGGATTGTGATGAGTCATTTACAAATAACACAATCAATCAATCAGGATATTTTTTTAGGAAATATAAAAACAGCTGGGATCATTACAAGTGTAATATATTTGACTTTGAACACAATGAACTATCTGAAAAAAAAATCATTGACATATACCCAGCTACAAAAAATGTAAATCAGGTTAATATTGTATCTAACATAATTAGTGATTTAAAAGGGAAAACTGCCATCATTCTTCCCAATCAAGATCTGGTTTTACCCATGCTTAACGCTATTCCTAAAAAAGTTAAATCTTACAACCTATCCCTATCATTTCCAATGGCTGAAATGCCATTATTCAAATTTTTTAATCTGTTTTTTGAACTGTATGGGGGAAGAGGGGGTTCCAGCTTTTATTTTAGAGATGTACTTAAAATAATAGAGAACAATATTTTCAACACCATATTCCAAGAAGAAAAGGATATCGAAATATTTAATCTCAAAATCAAGACATTAAATATTACTTATTTGTCTAAAAAATTTATCGAGTCATTAAAACTATCTAAAATAGACAGGTTTTTTAGAATGACAAATAAGACAATTGTTGACGAGCTATTAAATCTTACTGACTTATGCGAGGATAAGTTAAACATGGACATATATTATGATCAGCTAATAAGTTTACGTAAAATATTATTTATAATTCAAAAATTTCAAATTAGCTATGGCTTTGATATTAGTTTCAGGTCTTTAAAAGAAATATTTAATGATATACTTAAAAACCAGAGCATTAATTTATATGGGGATTTAAATGCAGATATTCAAATATTGGGGCTTTTGGAATCTAGAGCTCTTGAATTTGAAAATGTGATTTTTTGCTCTGCAAATGACGGAATCTTACCAAATAATAATTTTACAAACTCATTACTTACCTATGATTTGAGAAAAAAATTTGAAATACCAACAATTGATGAGGCAGATGCAAGAGAGGCTTATGACTTTTTTAGGCTATTATTCAAAGCTAAAAATATAAGCCTAATATATAATTCAGTTAGTGAGGGTGTAAGTAGTAGTGAAAAAAGTAGATTTATCTACCAGTTGGAGTTGCTCAAAAAAGACAATCACGAGATAAACTATTTTAATGCGCAGTTTGAAATCCCGACAAAAGAAGCTATTGATTACTCATTTGATAAATCAAAAGGAGTTATCAAAAAATTAAAAGATATTGCTGGTTCTGGATTTTCACCTTCTTCTTTAACTACTTACATTGAAAATCCATTGACCTTTTTTGACAATTATTTGTTAAAAACAGATGAATACAAGAATGTCGTAGAAAATCCTGAAGCTTTGGGTATTGGAAGAATATTCCATAATTCAATGCAAGACTTATATAGTCCTTTAGTGGGGCAAATTCTAGATGAAAATAAATTAAAAGGGCTTAAAAAAAATCAT
>QOQA01000002.1 GCA_003331875.1 Cryomorphaceae bacterium
CTCCACTTTTTGACTCGGTTAGGCTCTCTGCAGACAATGCCTCTGTGGCTATTACTGCAAGTGAAACATTGTATACAACAACAGGCGGCTCAGGTGCTCTTGTGGCAGCAGATTTTGCTTTTTCAATTTCCGGTGGTACGGCTACGCTCTCTTCTACCACACCAGCCAGCATTTCTACTAGTGGTCTTGTCACTACCCTTGGAATTGGACTTTCCGGAACGCCCGATGGAGATGAGATATTGAGGGTGAATCCAGCTAGTGCTACCTCTATTTATGATAGTGGAGATACAGCGCTTTCGGCCACAAGTATTATGGCCACAACTGGACCAGGATTAAACCTGTTCCCCAATACCTTAGCTGCCGCTTCCTTAACAAGTAGTGGGGCAACTACTGCAGGCTCACTAACGGTGGATTCTGTAGTGATTGATGGAACCACCATTGGTCATAGTTCAGACAGTGATTTGATGACCCTTGCAAGTGGATCTCTAACAGTAGCGGGTGATGTTACCATCTCCTCAGATGCTAGACTTAAGTCTAATATTGTAGCCCTTGGTCCTACACTCATTAGTCTTTTGCAATTAGAGGCAAAAAGCTATACCATGAAAAATGATATAGAGCAAAAACAAAAGATTGGGCTCCTCGCACAAGAAGTGCAAAAAGTATTTCCAGAGCTTGTCAGTGAAGATGAAAATGGAATGCTCGCTGTGAATTATCAAGCCCTTGTGCCCGTGCTTATCAATGCGCTTAAAGAACAGGAAAACAACTACAATGAATTAGAAAAATCCTTAGAGATATTAGAAAAAGAAATTTTAAAAAATAAATAAATATGAAAAAAATATTAGTAATCTTCCTATTCCCAGTTTTTGGTTTTGCACAAGACTATAGTTTTAACTCGGCTGATATTTCTGGTGCTTTAACTGCTGCATCACTAGCGGTTGACAATGTAGCTGTAGATAATGCAACAATTGGGCATAGTTCAGATACAGACCTGTTAACTGTTGCCAGTGGTTCACTAACTGTAGCAGGGGAAATTTTAACTTCTTCAGATAAAAAACTGAAGATTAACATATCAAATCTAGACCATACTCTTGCAAAATTAGTTTTATTAAATCCAAAAAAGTATACGATGAATAATGACCCGGAGCAAAAAGAAAAAATAGGTTTGCTTGCTCAGGAAGTTGAAAAGGTATTTCCTGAAATTGTTAATACAAGTGATAAGTACCTGTCTGTCAATTATCAGGCTTTAATTCCTATTTTAATAAATGCTGTGAATGAACAAACAAAAAGAAATGAAAACTTAAAACAAAGAATTGTAACTTTAAAATCCAAAATAAAATGAAAAAATTCATGAAGACTAAATTTTTAATTTTTTTCTCACTCATATCAACATTTGGTTTCTCACAAAACTTAACCATTAACAATGGAGCCACTTTAACTATTTCAAAGGATGGAAAATTAACAGTTTCTGGGTCCTTAACAAATAGTGGTGATTTATTTATTGAACAAGATGCAGACGAATCTGGAAGTTTAATTGCAAAATCTGCAAGTACGCCAACAATAACCTTAAAAAAGTATTTAGTAGGCAATCAGTGGACTCTTATTGGGATACCTGTGACAGGTGAAATAGTTAATGATATTGATGATAATCTAGCTACAAATTCTGGAAAGAGTGCAATTGGATATTGGGACAATGACAAGGCTGGCGGAGCTGGATGGGTAACTTTCAATACAGGTTCAACAGACGCTAATGAGCTTGTTCCAACAAGAGGGTATGAAATTATGAGAAGCTCATCAGGAACAGTCTCTATCTCAGGAACAATGCTAAATACCGATCAAACACAAGGAATTACCACAGAGACTGGAACTAATGGGAATTGGAATCTAGTTGGAAACCCTTTTCCATCTTATTTAAACATGACTGATGATTCAAGTGATGCCACCAATAATTTTTTAACAGCCAATGCATCTGCTCTGGGTAATGGAGCATATGTTGCTGTTTACGCTTGGGATGGATCTAATTATGACACATACAATCAAAGCGATGGCGACAGCCAAGATAAAATGGCACCAGGTGATGGTTTTTTTGTGTATGCCTCATCAGATACAAATGTTTCATTTACTGAAGCAATGCAAGAACATGACGGAGGGATCGGTTTTGTTGGCAGTGTTGCTCCACCTAGTGATCCACTAAATGGACCAAACAACTCTGAAGTTTTAAACAGAGAGGTTTATTACAAACTTAAAATGGATGATCAATCTGAAAACAAACACGTACTCATTTCATTTACCGATCAATCCACAAAAGGATTAGACCCAGGTTACGATGCTGGTGTTTTTAGAATCGGAAATTCACACATTTACACAAAACTCCTAAAAGATGACAATGGCATTGGTTTTTCAATTCAATCATTGCCCTACTCTGAAATCAATAATGTAGTTGTTCCTTTGGCAATAGACTCCAAATCATCAAAAATATCGATCGATGTTGTACAGAATACTTTGCCCCTTGGTACACTTGTTTACATGGAGGATCGATCTCTAAAAACATTTATTGAAATCGATAATGATTATACAGTAAATACGAATTCTGAGCTCAATGGCTATGGTAGATTTTATTTGCATTTCACCAATGATATAATTCCTGAATTACCAACAGATGGAGATTTTAGAATTTTCAAAATCTCTGAGAATGAAGTTCGATTAATGGGTGATAGTGATAAAAATTACAATGCCAACATTTACGACTTTTCTGGTAGACTCATCAAGACACTAAATTTTGAACACAAGATTGATGTAAACAATCTTAAAAAAGGAATTCATGTTTTGAAATTGTCAAGTGAGGGAGTCATTACAACAAAGAAGTTTGTGGTAGAATAGTGGTTTTTATTTGATTATTCAATGCCCGGTTGCTTGATTTTATAACCAGCTTCCTTTTTAGCCAAATCGACCATATTTTTGACCTCTTTCAAAAGTTTTTTGGCATCATATACAATTCCATCTTTGATTGTATACTTTACTCCACCTACTCTTGTAACATTATTGTCATCATCAAGTTTGATAGCACCCGTACCATACAAAACTTTTAAATTTTCTAGTGGGTTTTCGTCAATCACTATGAGATCGGCAAATTTTCCAATCTCTACCGAGCCAGTTAAATCCTCTATTCCCAAAGTTTCTGCGCCGTTAAGGGTGGCAGATTGTATCACCTCTAACGGATGGAAACCTGCTTCTCTCAATAGTTCAAGTTCTCTCACATAAGCAAAGCCATAAAGCTGGTAAATAAATCCTGAATCAGATCCTGCTGTTACACGTCCACCACGGTTTTTGAATTCATTTAAAAAAATCATCCAGAGTCGGTAATTTTCTTTCCATGCAACTTCCTGCTCCGTTCCCCAATAATGCCAGTAAGAACCATGTGAAATTCTACTTGGAGCATAGAATCCCCACAAGCTGGGCAGAGTGTAGTCGTCGTGCCATTCAGCCCGTCTCGCCCTATGTAAATCTCTGCTTGCTTCATAAATATTTAACGTTGGAGAAATTGTAAAGTCCAGAGAAATTAATTCATCCATTACATTATTCCAATGATCAGAAAAAGGTTCCGCTGCTTGGGCCCACAATTTTCCAGCTTCCTCAAATCTATCCTGTTCATTTTGATAATTATAATTGGGTGGATAATTTTGAATAATTCGATTATTGAACAATGCTTCAGGTAATCCATACCAATGTTCCATTGAAGTTAGTCCAGCCCTAGCAGAATTTAATACATTCCATTTTACAACATTCAGCTGTGCATGGTGAGCTGTTGACCTTAATCCGATTTTTTTATTTTCCTTAATCGCTGCATCCATTATCTCAGGTGGTGCACCAAAAAATTTTATCCCATCTGAACCCTCTTTTGCATTATTTCGAACCCACTCTTTAGCCTCATCAACTGATTTTACTCTTGAGTTAAAAGTTGAAAAGGAAATTATTCTAGGAGCAATTATCTCATTTTTTAAACTCTTGTTTTTTAATTCTAATTTTAGATTTTGAGAAAGTGAACCACCAGGCTCTCTAATCGTGGTTATTCCATGAGCCATCCACAAGTTAAAAACATATTCAGGATTGGCACCCTGAGATCTTCCTCCAATATGACCATGAGTATCTATAAATCCTGGTAAAATATAGCTGCCCTCACAATTTATTTCAACACCACCCTTTAATAATTTTGGTCTTCTATTTTCATTGATTGGAATTCCTGGATAACCAACATTTTGGATTTTTGTAATAATATTTTTTTCAATAACAATATCAACCGGTCCAAGTGGTGGTGCTCCTGTACTATTAATTAGTGTTGCACCCCTCAGTATTAACTGCTGATGTTGTTTTTCAAAAATTTGAGATAGGGAAACAACGGGGATTAAAACTAAAATTAAAATTATTTTTCTCATAATTTTTTGTGGGTGATACTGCACTCGAACTCACCTTTTAAGCCATTCATTATCAATAGCTTAATTTTTTTGGGTGTTCCCAAAGGGATCACTCTATGTTCCTAGTAGTATCACTCAAACTCATACAAAACTAATGAAAATTAATGTGGACAGATTCTGTCTAGATTAATTTTTAAATTTTAACATTAACTTATTATTTAGAAAACATTTGATTCACATTATTATCATAAAATATGATGTGTTTAAAAAAAGACAAATAGATTTAGTTGTTATCTCAGATATTCACCTAGGTACACGAGGGTGCAGAGCTGATGAATTAATTAATTATTTGAGAACTATCAAACCTAAAAAAATCATTCTAAATGGTGATATAATTGATATATGGCAGTTCAAAAAAAAGTACTTTCCAAAATCTCATTTGAAAGTAATAAGAATACTCTTAGATTTTTTATCTAATGGAACCAAGATTTATTATTTACCAGGAAATCATGATGAAGTTCTTAGGAAATTTAATGGTTATGGAATGAAAAATTTTAAAATTAGTAATAAAGCAGTTTTAAAATTAAATGGTAAAAAAGCTTGGTTTTTTCATGGTGATGTATTTGATATAACAATGAAGTATTCTAAATGGGTCGCAAAATTAGGAGGAATAGGATATGATTTTTTGATTAGATTAAATTTTACTGTTAATCGTTTTAGGGAATGGAGGGGTAAAGGAAAAGTATCATTTTCTAAATACGTAAAATATAAGGTCAAGGAAGCTGTGAAGTATGTCAATCAATTTGAAGAGATTGCTCTTGGTATAGCTCGTGAAAATAATTATGATTTTGTTGTCTGTGGACACATACATCAGCCAGTTATTAGGGATCAAATTATTAAGGGGAAAAAAATAACATATTTGAACTCTGGAGATTGGATAGAAAATTTAACTTCACTGGAATACAACAATGATAGTTGGAGTTTGTTCGAATATGATCCTAATAATTTCAAAAATCTAAAAAAAGAAAGAAAATCAACAATTGATAAATCAACAAACGAACTTTTTGAATCAATGCTTAAAAATTTTAAATCATGAAAATTTTATACGCAGTTCAATCAACTGGAAACGGACATATAATTAGAGCAAATGAATTAATTAAAATTTTTAAAAATCGAGCTGAGGTTGATGTGTTGATTAGTGGAACTCAATCTTCATTAAAATTAAAACATGATATAAAATTTCAATATAAAGGTTTGAGTTTTGTATTTGGAAAGAGAGGAGGAATTGATTTTTTCAAGACATTGAAATTATTCAATCCAATCACATTTATTAAAGAGATTTATAATTGTCCAGTTAACAAATACGATTTAATAATTAATGATTTTGAACCTATATCTGCTTGGGCATGTTTATTTAAAAGAAAAAAAAATTGTATTGCATTGAGTCATCAATTCTCTTTATTATCTCATAAAGTACCAAAAGGATCAAAAGTGAATCTGATTCAGTCATTTATTTTAAAATATTATTCTCCTGTTAAGAAAGGTTATGGATTTCATTTTAAAAAATATGATAAAAATATTTTTTTCCCAATTATTAAATCCAACCTTAGAAATAAAGAAATTAAAAATGGTTCTCATATAACTACATATTTACCATCATATTCAGATGAGTATCTTTATGCTATATTTTCAAAAATATACAAGCAAAATTGGCATGTTTTTTCCCAACATGCAAAGCAGAAGTATAGGAGAGGAAATATTTCATTTTTTCCCACAGGATATGAGGAGTTTGAAGAAAGTTTATTATCGTGTTCAGGAGTAATATGTAATTCTGGTTTTGAAACTCCATCTGAAGCACTATTTCTTGGAAAAAAATTACTGGTTATTCCAATGAAATATCAATTTGAACAATATATGAACGCAGTTGCCCTAGACAAAATGGGAGTTAAAGTTCTAAAAACACTTAATAAAAACTCAATTAGTAAGATTAGAAAATGGATTAAAAAAGTTAATCTAATTAGGATGACTTATCCTGATGAAAATAAGAAAATCATTGATAGAATTTTAATTGATTATATAAGAGAAAAATCAGATAAAAAAATATCTAAAAATTTAAAATACTTTACAAACCAAAGGGATACAATACTCTGAGAAAATGTTAGGTTTCTAATTACAAAAATTAAATTTTCACTAGTTCGAGTCAAAATTTGGGAACACTTTCTAATTTTGTAAAGCGTTGATTATCAGTACATATTTTTTTTGTGGGTGATACTGGATTCGAACCAGTGACCCCTACCCTGTCAAGGTAATGCTCTGAACCAACTGAGCTAATCACCCTTAAATCTGTTGCACTTGAAATGCCAATATCCTAAAAAATAGTGATGTATACCTTTTAGGTTATTAAACTTTTACTTCCCGTTTTGAATTGGATCAGTTTCGGGCATCAATTTATTTAAAATAGTGTAAACAGGACAAAATTTAGTAATTGGGCTAACAACTTGTAATGCACCCACTGCAATAACTATCCATAAAAAACTGAGATTAGATGTTAAATAAGATAACCCAACACCAGAAAGATAAAGCAAACCGCATATAGCATCGTGAGCTCTTATTTTTGAAATATTTTTCTTCATATTTAATGGTTTAATTTATTAATATCAAATATAATCAATTCACTTAAAATTTCTTTTAAAACTTTTAGATTTTTTCTTTTTTTTGTTTTTATTGAATCTTCTTTCTTTATGAGATTTTGAAGATTCATCTCTTTGACCTCTTTTGTTTGTTATATTTACATTTACTGTTCTATTTTCAATTTCAAAATTATTAAAAACTTTAAAGATCAAATCTTTATGCTCTGGCTTTGAATTAAAAAAAGATTTTGTTTTTTGTACATCAACATTATATATATCACCAGGACTTAATGAGCATATTTCAGTTAAAAATTCTTTAAGATTCTGCCAATTATAGTAGTCCTTTGTTCCTAAATTTATTTGGTACCTCAAATCCTTACCTTTTTTTCCCTTGCTAGCTTTAGTTTCTTCCTCATTAAATGAATTTAATTTTTTTTCGAATTCCAAAGAAGCAATTTTTCTAATTAATTCTTCTTTACTAATGCTTTCTAAATTATCATTGATTGATGACAAAAAAGGATTTAAATCGTCATTAATATTTGTATTGATTATTTTGTCAAAATATCCTATTATTTGATTTGAAAATACTTCGTTTTTTGACGGCAACTGAGATGGCTTAATATTAATTTTAAGTTTGTTTTGAATTAATTTTACCTTTCTTTTTTCAGAATCGGAAAAAAACAAGACTGACAATCCCTTTTTAGAAGCCCTACCAGTTCTGCCACTTCTATGGTTATATATTTCAGCTTCATCAGGTATTTTATAATGGATAATATGAGTAATACTTTCAACGTCTATACCTCTTGAAGCAACATCTGTGGCAACTAGAATCTTAATTTGTCTTGTTCTAAATGCCCTCATGACTGAATCACGCTGATTTTGACTTAAATCTCCATGCAGTGCACCTGAACTATATCCATCTCCTATTAATTTTTCGCAAACCTTTTGTGTTTCTCTTCTTGTTCGACAAAATATTATCGAGTAAATATCAGAACATGAATCAATAAATAATTTTAAAGAATTATACTTATTTCGATTATTAATTAAAAAGCTAATGTGTGAAACATTTTCTGATGTTGAGTTTTTTTCTCCTACAGTAATTTTATAGGGGTTTTTCATAAACTCCTCTGCTATCTTAGACACCTCATTGGGCATTGTAGCCGAAAAAAGCCAAGTTTTTTTTGTTTTTGGAGTTTTAGCTAAAATGGATTTTATATCAGTATAAAAACCCATATTTAACATTTCATCAGCTTCATCCAGAACACAAAAATCAATTTTTGAAATATTGACGTATTTCCTTTTTAACATGTCAAGCATTCTCCCCGGGGTTGCGACTATTATTTGAGCGCCTCTTTTAATAGATTTTGCTTGTTCTTGAATATTACTGCCTCCATATACAGCAACAATATTTAGTTTGTCTAAATTAATAGCATACTTTTTTAATTCCTGGGTGATCTGTAAACATAGTTCTCTAGTTGGAGAAATAATGAGTGATTGTGTAAACTTGGAATTAGTATCTATGTGATGCAGAATTGGCAACCCAAAAGCTGCTGTTTTTCCTGTACCAGTCTGTGCTAATGAAATAATATCTTTCGGTTTATCAATTAATAATGGAATTGATTTTAATTGAACTTCAGTTGGGTTTTTAAAGCCTAGTTCTGTGATTGCTGAAATAATAGGTTTGTTTAAACCCATTGATGAAAAGTCACTCATGCGCGGCAAAAGTAACTTATTAATGCAAGATTATAACATAAATTTCACAAAGGTTAATTCCATATTTAAATAGTTGATAAACAATTGCTATAAACTACATTTTTAAAAATTCACAAGTTTGAGAAATTAAATGATTTCTGCTATCATACAACGTACGCTTCCTCCACCGCATTTCTGAATCAAGGGAATTGGAATATTAACTATTTTTGAATCAATTGATAGAATTTCTTTTTGATTTCTGTTTAGGGAGTTAAAAGCCAATTGACTTATCACAATTATTTTATTTCCTTTTTCACCAAGTTGAAGTAAATTTCCTGCAAATGATTCCATTTGATCTAAATCAATTTCAATTATATTCTTTGCTGTTTTTTTAATGGATTCTTTAACTCTTATTCTTTCCTCTTTGTCAATTATAGATTCAAGGCAGATTAATATAAAATCATCACCAATACTCATCATTACATTTGTATGGTAAACAATTCCCCCTTTTGAATCATATGATTTGAATGTTATTGGGCTGTATCCAATATCTTGGCAAAACTTCTCAAACAAATTAAAGTCTGATCTTTTTGAAATTGAACAATAAGCAACTTTATTTGTTCTATCCAAAACTACGCTACCTGTTCCCTCTAAGAAAACTTCATCTTCTTCATATATACTGTAGTCATTTAGAAGACTGTAGTTAAATCCATTATTTTTTAAAATTTCAATAAAAGACTTATTTTTTTCTTTTCTTCTTGACTCGGCATACATTGAGTGAATCACATACTTGTCTTTATGAAAGCTGATCCAATTATTTGGAAATACATCATCAGATAATTTTTTATTCTTTTTGTTTTCACATAAAATAATATTGATTCCATGATCTCTTAGAATAGAACACATATTTTCAAATTCATGAATTGCAGCCAATTGAATTTCATTGTCATTCATATTGTCAACTTTTGATTGAAAAAAATTATCTTTTGATGTATCCTCATTGTATCCAAATGAAGAGGGTCTAATCATTAAAATATTTTTAGTTATTTGGTTCACTTATTGCAGATGTTAATCGAAATTAAAAATAATCTTTTTAAATGCTAAGAAATGTTTCATACAAAAATGAAAAGCAAGAATTGGAAATTAATAATCTTGTTGGTAAACCATTTGGACTTTTTAAAAGAATTAGAGAGGGCGGCGTAGGATCTGGTAAACTTTTAATTACAAAAGCAGATAAGGATATTGAAAATCTACTCATATTAGATCATAACCTAAACTACTGTAATATCGAAATGAGACCAAATGGAATAATTGTATACTTCAGAGTACTTTTAGAAACATATGCTCTTGTAATCCCTTACTATAAGTTGGTAATCTTTAAAGTAGACTCTGAAGAATACACTTTCAATATTGATCAAAAGTTTATAAAAATAAAAGTTAAAGGCAAAGGTGATCATGGGTTTTTTAGAAAAGTAATGGAACAAAAAGCAATTGACTATGAAAAGTATAAAATTAATTAAATGAAAAAATCATTTTTTTGTGATCGCAAAAAAAATATATAAAATCATAGAAACTAAAATCAATACCCAACCAATTGGAATCAAAAAAAATGGTTCACTTAATATTCCATCTTTATCCAGCGACGAACCTGCAAATTCAAACACGATAAAACAAATGATTCCCATAGAAAGAGTGAATGTTGCAATCTTAAATTTACTATCCATACAGTCTACAAAATTTCATAATTTTAAATTAATAAATATTTACAATGTTAAAGTTCGATTTAGAAAAAATAAAAGGTTTAGAAAAAATATATAGATTAAACCTTATTAATAGCTGTACCGGATATAAATCTGCCAATTTAATTGGATCCATTAATGAAGAAGGAAAAACAAATCTTGCAATCTTTAGTTCCATTACACATTTGGGAAGTGATCCTGCAATGATTGGTTTTGTCTTAAGACCAAGAACAGTACCTAGAAATACCTACAATAATATTTTTAAAAATAAATTTTTTACCGTGAATCATGTTTTTGAGAAGGATATTGCAGATGCACATCACACCTCGGCAAAGTATCCAAAAGAAGTTTCTGAGTTTGATGTTACAAAACTTGAACCCGAATTCTTAGATGATTTTGAAGCTCCTTTTGTCAAAAGCTCAAAAGTAAAATTTGCATGTAAGTATCTCAATGAGTATGATATTAAAGAAAATAGGACAGTTTTAGTTGTTGCAGCAATACAAACACTTTATGTTGATGAAAAATCTATTCATGAGGATGGTTGGATTCAACTAGATAAAGCAGGAACTGTTACAATAAATGGACTTGATGGATATGCAAAAACCTCACTGTTAGAACGTTTTGAATATGCTAGACCAAAAAAATGAATGAATTTATAAGCGAGGAGTTATACGAATACTTAATTAAACACAGCTCTGAAGAGCCTGAACATCTAAAAAAATTAAATAAAGAAACACATTTAAAAATTCTCAATCCAAGAATGCTTAGCGGTCATATTCAAGGAAGGTTTCTTTCATTAATAGCCAAGATTCATAAACCAGAAAAAGTTTTAGAAATTGGAACTTATACGGGCTATTCTACTTTATGTTTTAGCGAAGGCATAAAAGAGAGTGGCGAAATTCATACCATTGATAAAAATAAGGAACTTTTAAAAATTCAAAGTGATTATTTTAAAAACATAAAAGTCTCGATAAAGCAATATTGTGGAGAAGCTTTAGAAATTATACCCTCTATTAATGACACGTTTGATTTGATTTTTTTGGATGCTGACAAAGAAAACTATGTAAACTACTATAACCTGATTATTGATAAATTGAGAAAAGGTGGTTTGATTATCGCTGACAATGTGCTTTGGAGTGGCAAGGTGTTAAAAAGCAATTCTAATGATGAGGCAACAAGATCATTAATTGAATTTAATAAACTTATCAAAGAGGATGATAGAGTTCACAATATAATTATCCCTGTTAGGGATGGATTAAATTTGATTTATAAAAATTAAAGATCCCTTTTAATTGAATCTGTGATATCATTTAAATCTTCCTTCAATTCATTTATATCATCTTTAATTTTATCATTCTGAACCCCATTATTTTTTGAACTCTTTTTTATCTCAGATTTAATTTCTTGAGTTGCATCACGAACTTGTCTAATTCCTTTTCCCATTCCTCTTGCAATTTCTGGTATTTTATCTGCACCGAAAATCATCAGAATTATAAAAAAGACAAATATTATCTCACCTCCGCTAATAAAATATAACATTTTTAACCTTTAACATTAGATTTAAATTTATCGAAATCCGTTTGGTCTTCTTTTTTGGGCCAACTATTATTTCTTTCATCAATATCAGCCGTTTCTTTATCTGGATCTAAAACTATTTCTGTAATTTTTTTATTTGAAGTAATAATTTTTTTTACTTCATTATCATTTTTTCTCCAAACCTGAGCCGGATACCTTTTTCTTACAGTCTCACCGTCCTCATATTTAATATCAATTATTATAGGCATCACTAAACCACCAGGTTTGTTGAAAACAACTTCGTAAAAATATTTTGGTACATCAATAGCGTCTATTTCATCTTGGCCATAATTTTCATTTAAATAATTTTCAAGAAGCTTTGAATTCTCCATTGCTGATTTATCCTTAAGATCACTTTTATCATTTTCGTATTTTTCAAAAAATATTAATGGACGAAGCCTGTTTCTTGGAATTCCTTGATCTTCCATAATTTTAAGCATTTCTTCACCTGGATCTGGTGAAACAAAATATTGATTAACCTCTTTTAATCCTATATCTACATAGTCTGTTGAATAAAACCAACCCCTCCAAAACCAATCTAAATCAACTGCAGAGGCGTCTTCCATTGTTCTGAAAAAATCTTCAGGGGTTGGATGTTTAAACATCCATCTTTGTGAATATGTTTTAAATGCATAGTCAAAGAGTTCTTTACCCATAATCGTTTCCCTCAGAATATTAAGAGCAGCAGCAGGCTTTCCATATGCATTGGGACCTAAATAGTATACGTTTTCAGGGTTAGACATAATAGGAGCTAGAAAGTTTTGATCCACACTCATGTAATCAGTAATAAGTTGGGCTGGTCCTCGGTCAGAGGGAAAATTATCAAGTGGTGCTATAATTTCAGGGTATTTTTCACCAAATTCTTGTTCTGCGAGATATTGAACAAAAGTTGTAAGACCTTCATCCATCCATGCCCATTGTCTTTCATCACTGTTTACAATCATAGGAAAAAAGTTATGACCAATTTCATGGATGATAACTCCAATCATTCCAAATTTTTCATCATCTGAATATGAGCCATCAATGTTAGGTCTTCCAAAATTGAAACAGATCATTGGATATTCCATACCAATTTGATGTGCATGAACAGAAATTGCTTTATGATAAGGATAATCAAAAGTATATTTTGAAAATGATTTTAAGGCTTCAACAACCGTTATTGTTGAATAATCCTCCCAGAGCGGGTTTCCTTCTCTTGGATAAATTGAGACTGCCATAACATCATCTTCTCCAATTTTCACAGCCATCATATCTAGTATGTATTTTCTTGACGAGGCGAATGCAAAATCACGTACATTATTCGCAATAAACTTCCATGTTTTTTTCTCGGAAGAGAATGATTTTTCAGCGTCCATTGCTTCTTGCTGATTTACAATTACCACAGGCTTGTCATATGATTTTTTTGCCTTGTTAAATCTTTTCATCATTTCTTTAGAGTAAACCTCTTTTCTATTTTGTAATTCACCTGTGGCTTCTAATACATGATCAGCTGGAACGGTGATATTAACTTCATAATTTCCAAATGGAAGAGCAAACTCTCCATCACCCCAGAATTGTTGATTTTGCCAGCCCTCGACCTCATTGTAAACACACATTCTAGGAAAGAATTGAGCAATTATATAAGCTCTATTTGTATCATTAGGAAAGGTTTCATAACCAGACCTTCCATCTTGTTTAACATGATCATTTATGTTGTACCACCATTTAATTTTAAACGAAAACTGTTCACCAGTTGATAATGGTTTAGGTAAATTAACCCTCATCATTGTTTGATTAATCATATAATCCAAAGGCTTATTATTGATATCATTCACATGTTCGACATTAAATCCTCCATCAAAAGAATCTTTTAAAAACTCTTTATCAAATGAATCAGGCAGGTAATATGGTACAACGCTTTCAGAATCTCTGTCTAAACTTGGAGAATCTTTTTTTCTGACATTTTGATCTAATTGAACCCACAGATATTCAAGTTTTTGTGGTGAATTATTTGTGTATGTAATAGTTTCATCACCATAGATCATTTTATTTTGATCATCTAATTCAACATTAATCTTATAATCTGCCTGTTGTTGGTAATATGATGGACCAGGAGCGCCAGAAGCAGCTCTGTATATGTTAGGAGAAGAAAATTCCTGATATAATTGCCTAAATTTATTGTTATTTAAATGTCCTTGTTGTTTCTCATCAGCTTCTTGAGAAATTAATTGTGGAGCAAAAAATAAAAAAACAAAGCAATATGTTATGTTTTTTAGGTTCATAATGAAATTTTATATTCATTAAAAATAATAAATCTATATCTAAAAACTAATTTGATTTGTGTGTTTATTTCTTGACTGAATAAAACTTTTTCGTGTAAATTCGGACCTGAACAAAATCAAGTTTTTTTGGTTACTAAATGAACTAAATAATATTTTATTTGAAACACTGAGCTTTTTTGTTTCATCATTTAATGAAAAATCTATGTAAAACTGAAGCAAATCATTCCTTTTTTCAAACCCAATAAAATTGTAGTTAATTTTTTTCTTGTCAGCAATCAAAATAAAATTATCAATTAAATAGGTTTTGAAAAGGTCATTTAAATTTGAGTACTCATCATCATAGTTTACCACTCTTTCATCCAAACCTAACTCAAGTTCAATATCATCGTAGAAAGCTTTAACTGTAACTTTGTAATAATTGTTTTGATTTTTATCAATTAGTGTTGTACTAACATAATATTTATGAGCACTAGATGTAAATGCTAGCACTAATGAAAGAAAAATAGATTTAAAGTTCCTCATTAATAGATTTATAAAAACTTGATAAGTCTTGCAGAACAAGACCGTGATTGCCATAAATGAAATTTTGTTCCATTTCTGAGTTTTCTAGTGCTCCAATAACGAATTCATACAAATTATTTTCATTTAGATTAAATTCATTTTTAAAAAAATTTAGACCGTAGAATTGAATAATATCAACTGCAACTTTGTTTCTTACGTCAAGAGCCCTAGACTTTCGTAAAGTGTCATAATAACCACTTAATTGTTTATAAACTGCTTCAATATTAAGGGGCATTCCAAGTGGTATAAGTAAGGTGCTCAACAGTACATTTGAATTATTTCGAAATACAATTTTCTCTTCTCTGTTTCCTTTATATCCTGGAACACCAACATCGTCAAAATTTAAAATATCATTTTTATCAACTAAGGCTAAATCAGATTTGATATTACCTGATAGATTGTGTGGTCGAACTGTCACATTTTCTAAAATATTAACCAAAGGTTCTAAGTATACTTTAATACTGTCCGAGCTGTAAATCTGTTCAGTAATAACAATAAGTTGTTTTTTTATCTGAACTGATGAAAAATAAATAGAATCTGTTTTTCGAATACCAATTTTGAAGGTACCTTTTTGATCAGTGATTGTTTTACCACCAGAGCTTGCATTAATGACATGAATTCCACTAATATCAATACTGTCGTTAGCAACTTCTCCAAAAAGTGTTTTAAATTCGGCTGTTTGTGCACTGTGATTGAGTGGAATTAAACTGAAAATAATTACTGGTAAAAAACTAATTAAGTATTTTTTGATATTTTTCACTTTGTTTAACTAAAAAATCTATTAATTCAAATTCATTATCTTTTTTCAACAAAATTCTAGATGGAAAATTATCATCACAAAAGATTAAAAATTCTTCGATTTTTTCCTTTGGAATGTTAAGATTAGATGTAAAAAATATATCATCATAAAATTCCCTAATCAAATTACTAGGCTTGTAAGAACTCACCACATTTTCTTCTTCTTTATTCTGCTTCAAGTTTTCACGGATAAGTTTAAATAAATTGATGAAATTTATTCCATCTTGCAGCTTACCTTGTTCATTAATTACATTTGAAACTCTTGTAGATTTATCAAAAGTGTAATCATATCTTTTAAACTCTTCCTCTTTTAAATCCAAAAATTTCTCTGTATTTTCAGGAGTTACGACAACTTCGTCTAACTCGGTAATTTTATCATTAACATCAATTACTATTCTGTTTTTTTGTAATATATCCTTGGTAATATTTATTTCTCTTATTTGGTACTGAACAGATGAAAATAAAAGTTTATCATTAAGTTTAACTTCAATTTCAAACTCTCCGTCATTGTTGGTTGTCGTGGCTGCTTGAGAGGTATTATTAATCACATTAGCAGATGGGACACTAACGTTTTTATATAAAACTTTTCCTTTAATCCATGTTCGGTAATCAACTTGAGAAAAGGAAGGATTTATAAATAAAATTATTAATAATAAACTAAATAAAAATCTCATATTAATCCAATGATTTGATTTGAATATTTTTGAATTTTATTGGATGACTCTCAGATTGTAAAGATATGTATCCCTCGGATAACTTTTTATCTTTCATATTAAGCATATTTTCAGGCAATCTTCCATCATCACCATATCTCATATTTGTATATGTTAAAACCGTTTCTCCATTTATAATATGAGTAGCAATTGAATCATTATAAACAATGATTTCCGCTTTTACCCAATCATCAGAGTGGTATGTTTTAGATGAAGATTGTGTACAATGATTTTTTAATTTTTTAAAATCTATATCTACATCTGTACCAGGCGTACACAAGTTTCCAGTTGGTCTTTTTCCATCACCAAGACCACCTAAAAACTGGGCTTCTAGGCTTACAGGGAATGATTGGTCAATCAACATGGTTTCAGGATGTTGACTGTGAAACATTATACCACTATTTTTGGTTGCCCAACCTTCCCCTCCTATGGCTTGAACTCCAAAAAATTTATATTCTAATTTTAAGTGATAATTTTTATATTTTTTATCGGTGTAATAAATATGACCGAATTTAAAATCAAAGTTGTCATAATTTTCATATGAAACTTGAATCGCTTCATCAACAACCTTAAAGGTATTTCCAAAATTCTCTCCACTTGGGTAACCCTTGACTTTTACGGTCCATCCATCTAAATTTTTTCCATTAAATATGGTTTCCCATTCACTCTGTTCATTTTTGACTGAACATTGACTGAGGACTAAAAGTATTAGTATTATTCTCATATATTGTTGAGCGGAAGACCGGGTTCGAACCGGCGACATTCAGCTTGGAAGGCTGACGCTCTACCAGCTGAGCTACTTCCGCATTATTTTTTTAATTATTTTAACAAATAAAACTTACTTTGAAAATACGAATAAAAATTATTAATTCTTATGAATTACATGATATAAGGAGTAAAGTACTTCGAAACGGATTAGATCCTAAAATGTGTAGATTCGAGGGTGATACACGAATAAACTCTATTCATATCGGAGCCTTTAATAATAATAAGATTTTGGGAGGAGTATCTTTAATTAAGAATATTTGTAATGAAAATAGTGAAGTTGATTGTTTTCAGCTAAGAGGCCTATGTGTTTATAATGAGTTTCAAAATTATGGTATTGGTACAAAAATCATACATAAAATTGAAAATATAATTTCTGAGGTGAATATTAATTATGTATGGATGAACGCCCGTGAAAGTGCTGTTAAATTCTATTTAAATTTAGGCTATACTAATTCAAACAAATCAAAAATTATTGGAAATATTGGTTTACATTACATGTTGTACAAATACCTATGAATAAAAGAAATTTGTTATGTATCTTGATGCTATTATTGGCTAATAAGCTGATGCACACGCAGGAAATAAATACCGAAATTTTGATTGGAATGGACAATTCTAGGATTGTTAGTGACACAATTCTCCTTGAAAAAGAAACCTACAGTGCATTTATAAAAATGAAAGATGCAGCTGAAAAAGATGGAATTGTAATAAAACTTGTTTCAGGATTTAGAGATTTTTACAGACAACAAATGATTTGGAATAATAAATACAAAAAATTTACAAATGAATTTTCATTAGATGGTCCCACGGCAATTAAAGAAATTATTAGATTTTCTACAATTCCTGGAACTTCAAGACACCATTGGGGAACTGAAATTGATATTATAGATAAAAATTTTGAAAATGAGAAAGATTTACTGATTTCAAAAAAATATGAAGAGGGTGGAATCTTTAATTCTTTAAAAAAGTGGATGGATAAAAATTCAAAAAGATTCGGTTTTTACATTGTTTATGATGATGATAGCAAAAGGCCAGGATTTGAATATGAACCATGGCATTACACGTACAAACCAGTTTCCAATTTATACCAGAGAGAATTTCTTAAACTTGATTTAAAATCAATAATTTCAAAAACGAAGGTTGAGGGAAAAGAATTTATTAATGATGAATTTATCAAAAAATATATTGATGAAAATATCATGGGGATAAGTTCCCATTTAAAATGATTTTTTTATGTCTAAATTTGAATTTAAAATAGATTCTTGAAAATTAATAAAAAAGTTCTTCTCATGATTCTGGATGGTTGGGGAATTGCTGATCACCCAGAAAAATCTGCAATTTCAAAAGCACAAACACCTAATTACGATAATTATCTAAAAAAATTTCCAAATGCAAAATTATTAACTCATGGAGAACATGTAGGTTTACCTGAGGGACAAATGGGAAATAGTGAGGTTGGTCACATGAACATAGGAAGCGGAAGGGTTGTCATGCAAGAATTAGCAAAAATTAATTTTGACATTAAAAATAATAGCTTCGATAAAGATAAAGTTTTGTCAAAAAAAATCAAAAAATCAATTCGAAATAATAAGAACATTCATATTATTGGTTTGGTCTCAGACGGTGGAGTTCACTCACATATTGATCATCTAAAACACATAATCAATATGACAGATCAAATGAATGCAAAAAATGTATTTATACATGCATTCACCGACGGTAGAGATGTCGATCCAAAATCAGGAATAAATTTTATTACTGAGTTAATTGAATTTACAAAAAACAAATCGGCCGAATTAGCAACTCTGTGTGGAAGGTATTACTCAATGGACAGAGATCAAAGGTGGGAGCGAATAAAAAAAGCTTATGAGCTTCTAGTAAATGGTGTTGGAGAACCGACTAAAGATGTATTAAACACTATTAAGATGTCTTATGAAAAAGGGATAACTGATGAGTTCATAAATCCAATAGTTTTAGAAAAAAACGGAAAGCCAATTACACAAGTTTTAAATGGGGATTTGGTAGTATTTTTTAATTTTAGAACAGATAGAGGAAGGCAATTAACCGAGGCTTTAACTCAAAAAAATATTCCAGATTATGGAATGGTAAAGGTTGATATTGATTTGGTTACAATGACTGTCTATAACGATGATTTTGTAAATATCGATAGTATTTACCATAAGGAAATATTAGAAGAAACCCTTGGTCAAGTGCTTTCAATGAATAATAAAAAGCAAATTAGAATTGCTGAGACTGAAAAATATCCTCATGTTACATTTTTCTTTAATGGAGGAAATGAAAAAATTTTGAAAGATGAAAAAAGAATTATGTGCAATTCACCAAAAGTTGCAACATATGATCTAAAACCAGAGATGAGCGCCCATGAAATTGTCTCTAAAATTATACCTGAGATTGAAACATGGTCAGCTGAATTCATTTGTCTTAATTTTGCAAATCCAGACATGGTTGGGCATACAGGTAATTTTAATGCAGCAGTAAGTGCATGTGAAGTAGTTGATGATTGTATGGGTAAGGTAGTAGATAAATGCATTAAAAATAATTACTCAATAATCATAATTGCAGACCACGGGAATAGTGATGTTATGATTAATATTGATGGCTCTGCAAATACAGCTCACACGACAAATCCCGTTCCAATAATAGTAATAGACAAAAAAGTTGAAAAAGTTGAGGATGGAATTTTAGCAGATATTGCCCCAACAGTATTAAAACTGTTGGATATTAAGCAACCTAAACTAATGACAGGAAAAATATTAATATGAAGAAATTTATAATCATTCTCATAATTACTTTTTTTTCATGTGATAACATGAAAAAAAATAAACAGGTAGGCATTGATCCAAATGAGTTGGAATATGTTGATTTAATTGGTGAGTTTTCAAGAAAAGATTTATCACATATTTTGTATAGCACCTGGTTTAATAAAAATTACGAAAGCTATAGCGTTGATGAAGAAAGTGCAGATAAAATAAAAAAATACATAACTAGAGATCTTAAAATAAAAATTATTATGGGAACATGGTGCTCTGATAGCCGTGAAAATGTTCCTTCATTTTTTAAGTTAATGGATTATTTAAATATTAATAAAAGAAATATTGATTTAATCGGATTAGACCTGAATAAAGAAAACCCAAGCGGCGATGAGAAAACATATGAAATTATCAATGTTCCAACATTTATTTTTTACAAAGAAAATGTCGAGATAAATAGAATTGTTGAAATAACACTTGAATCTTTTGAAAAAGATATTTTAAAAATTTTAGACGGATCTGGTTACGAAAATGCCTATTATGGATTCTAAAAAGGTTGTTTTAAAAAGTTTAGAGGAAATTTATTTAATACAAAAAAGTGCTCAACTAGTATCAAAAACTTTGGGTATGCTTACAAAAGAGATTAAACCTGGCGTTGATACCATATACCTAGACAAAATTGCTGAAGAATTCATTAGGGATTATAATGGTGTTCCAGGGTTTTTAGGTATGTATGGTTTTCCCAATACATTATGTGTAAGTACAAACCATGAAGTTGTTCACGGTATACCAAATGATAAGCCCCTACAAGAAGGAGATATTGTTTCAATTGATTGTGGGGTATTAATGAACGATTTTTATGGAGACCATGCATATACTTTTGAGGTTGGTGAAGTAAGTAATGATATAAAAAAACTACTAAAAACTGCTAAGGAGTCTCTCTACATTGGAATAGATAATTTCAGGGTTGGAAATAGAGTTGGTGACATTAGTTACTCAGTACAAAAACATAACGAATCAAAAGGGTATGGTGTTGTCAAAGAGCTTGTTGGTCATGGTTTGGGAAAGAATTTACACGAAAAGCCAGAAGTTCCAAATTTTGGAAAAAGAGGAAGTGGAAAAAAATTTATGAATGGTATGGTACTAGCGATTGAGCCGATGATTAATATGGGCACTGACCAAGTAGTTCACTCATCGGATGGGTGGACTGTGGAGACTAAAGATGGAATGCCAAGCGCTCATTATGAGCATAATATAGCTCTAATAAATGGTAAACCTAAGTTATTATCAACATTTGATTTTATTTACAATAACTTAGGAATTAAATCTGACGAAGAAAAACAGTTTAAGTGGAATGCAGAGATTAGTTAAACTTATTTTAAATCTTTTTTCAAGAAAATTTCTAATAAAAACTAGCCTATTATTAAAACCTTTTCTTGAACTAATTTTAACTGGCAACAAATTTCATGATCCAATTAATAACAAATCTTACTCTTATTTTTTCCCATATGGATACAATAAACTTAGAAAAAATGCATTATCACCCGGAACATTATCTTTAGAGAGACACAGACTTCTTTGGGTCTTTTTAGAAAATGAGACTGATTTTTTTAATAAAAGCAATAAAATATTGCATATAGCTCCAGAACAATGTTTCCATAAGAATTTTAAAAAAAATTTTATTTCATATATAACTTGTGATCTCAATTCTCCGTTAGCGGAAATCAAGGCTGATGTTTGTGATCTTCCCTTTAAAGAAAATGAATTTGACTACGTTTTGTGTAACCACGTCTTAGAACATGTTTATGACGATAATAAAGCAATGAGAGAAATATATAGGGTTCTGAAATTTGAAGGAAAAGCAATACTACAAGTTCCAATTAATAATAAATTAGAGAAGACTATTGATGGAAGGAATACACTAGATGTGAATTTAAGAAACAAACTTTTTGGTCAATATGACCATTTAAGAGCATATGGGCTGGACTATTATGATAAATTAACTCAAGTGGGTTTCAAGGTCGAAAAAATTGATCAAACAAAAAAGATGGATGAATCACTAATTAGGAAATATAGTCTTGTAAAAGGGGAAATTATACCTTATTGTACAAAGATTTAGAAAATAAATTCCTGAAATCCCTCAGAGCTAAAACTTTTAATTTCATCATTATTATCCAAATAAATTATCAAACTCTCAATTTCATCATTTTTTTGGGTCAACTTTTGTGCATTATCTAGGCTTCCAGCCATCATGGCAGTTGCAAAAGCATCGGAGACAAAACAAGATTTTGATAACACAGAAACACTAAAAATTTTTGTTTGTTCAAATTGTCCACTTATTGGATTAATTATATGAACATATTTTTTTCCTGTTGCACTATCAACCCTGAAGTTTCTATAATTTCCAGAGGTTGCAATTGCAGCATTCTGAAGTTTTATTCTTGTATAAAACTTATCATCTACTCTATCTGGAAGAGGATTATCGATCGCTATAGACCAAGACATATCTTTGAAATGATTTTTACCTGATGATCTGATCTCACCTCCAATGTCAACCATGTAATCATTAATCGATTTAGAATTTAAAAATTCGGATATTACATCAACAGCATAACCTTTTGCAATTGCATTAAAATCAAGCTTAGTCCTATAATTTAGTTTTTTGATTTGTCTATCTACAATTTCAACCTTATCAAAACCAACTGTGCTGAGAATTATATTTAACGAATCTTGGGAAATTATATTTTCATTTTTTTTGGGTCCAAAACCAGCATAATCTAACAATATTCCAATAGATGGGTCAAAATGACCACTTGTTTTTTCGTGTATTATCTTAGATTTATTGAAAACATCAATAAATAAATCATCCAAAAGAACTTTTTCATTTCTATTTACCTTGGAAATTATAGATGATGAAATATATGTTGATAATGAACTATTAAAGTGATCAAAAATGGAGTCAATTTCCTTATCAATGATTGGATTTTTTTCATCATACTCAAAAAATTTTATTTGATAATATGTACCGAAGGTAGAACCTTTTAAAACCGTATAATTAGGCTCAATATCACAAGAAAAATTTAAGATTATAAGAATTATTAAAAAGAATTTTTTAATTCTAGCCCCCGAAATCATCAAATCTTATATTTTCTGGCGGAACTCCAAAATCAAGAGCCATTTTCTCTACAGCTAAATTCATTAATGGTGGACCACAATAATACACCTCGATATCCTCAGGTGAATCATGATGTTCTAGGTAATTGTCAATAACAGCTTGATGTATAAAACCAGTGAAGCCGTCACCCTCACCTTCAAGACTATCTTTTACTTTCCAATTATCCTCTTCTAACGGTTCAGAAAGTGCAATGTAAAACTTGAAATTTGGATAATCTTTTTCTAATGCTCTAAAGTGATCGACATAAAATAATTCTCTTTTAGATCTACCACCATACCAAAAATTTACTTTTCTTCCAGTTTTGATTGTTCTGAACAATTGGTACAAATGAGATCTCATAGGAGCCATCCCAGCACCCCCTCCAACATATAACATTTCAGCATCAGATTCATTTATAAAGAATTCACCGTATGGGCCAGATATAGTAACTGTGTCACCCGGTTTTTTGGAAAAGATATAGGAGGAGGCTATACCAGGATTAACATCCATCCATTTATTAATTTTTCTATCCCAAGGTGGGGTAGCAATTCTTACGTTAAGCATAACTTCTTTGCCCTCTGCTGGGTATGATGCCATTGAGTAAGCTCTTTCTACATCATCATCATTTTTCATTTTCAAGTCCCATAATCCAAAATTATCCCACTCCAATTTAAACTTTTCAGGATTATCTGGATGTTCTTTTGGATGTGAAGTTATATCAATCTCATTATAATTCACCTCACACTTCGGTATTTCAATTTGTATGTAGCCTCCTGCCTTGTAATTCATTTCTTCGGGAAGTTCAACAACAAACTCTTTTATGAACGAGGCAACATTATAGTTTCTAACAACTTTAGCCTCAAACTTTTTTATTCCAAAAACTTCCTCTGGAACATGAATATTCATATTTTCCTTAACCTTGACCTGGCAACCCAGTCTCCACCCATCTTTTATTTCTTTTCTTGAAAAATGCGGTTTTTCTGTAGGTAATATTTCACCACCACCATCATTAACAATACATTTGCATTGAACACAAGTTCCTCCACCACCACATGCAGATGGAAGGAAAACTTTGTTGTCACCTAATGTTGACAATAAAGTACTACCAGAGCTAACCTCAATCTCTTTTTCATCATTTATCAGAATCTTAACTGGGCCAGAGGGCAACAACTTAGCTTTAACACCCAATAGCATTGATACTAGTAGAAAAATAATTACTATAAATATTAATGTACTAAATAAAATATATGTTGTAATATCCATTTTATAATTTAATTCCCATAAAACTCATGAATCCAAGAGCCATTAAACCTGTTATGATAAAAGTTATGCCTAAACCTTTTAGTGGAGCTGGGACATTTGAATATGCAATCTTTTCTCTTATTGCAGCAATTGCTACTATTGCTAAAAACCATCCAACACCAGAACCAAACCCATAAACTGCTGCTTCTGAAATACCAGAAAAATCTTTTATTTGCATGAAAAGCGAACCACCTAATATGGCACAATTCACAGCGATAAGTGGAAGAAAAATACCTAATGATCCATACAAAGCAGGTGAAAATTTTTCAACTATCATTTCTACTAGCTGAACCATGGAAGCGATAACAGCTATGAACATTATCAGACTCAAAAAACTTAAATCTAACTCAGCATACTCAGGTCCAATCCAAGAAAGTGCACCATCTACTAAAAGATAATCGTATATAAGATAATTTAATGGGACTGTTATAGTTAGTACGAAAATAACAGCAAGCCCCATCCCTACTCCATTTTTAAGAGTTTTTGAAATTGCTAAATATGAACACATACCAAGAAAATATGCAAAAACCATATTTTCAATGAAAATACTTTTGATAAATAAATTAGCGTAATCTTCCCACATAATTTTTTAACCTTTTTCTATTAGTTTTTTGTTGAATGACCTCTGAATCCAAATTATAACACCTACTGTAATTAAGGCCATTGGAGATAAAAGCATTAATCCATTATTCACATACCATGATTCATATAAAAAGTCTGGAACAACTTGCATTCCCCATAAGTTTCCTGAACCAAGAAGTTCTCTAAAAAAAGCAACTAAAATAAGTATTACACCATAGCCAATGGCATTTCCTATTCCATCTAAAAATGATTTCCAAACACCATTTCCCAAAGCAAATGCCTCTAATCTTCCCATCACAATGCAATTGGTAACAATCAATCCTATAAATATTGAAAGTTCTTTACTCACATCATAAGCATATGCTTTTAAAAACTGATCAACCAAAGCAACTAGAGATGATATTACAACTAAAAAGACAATTATTCGAATTCTATTTGGAATAAGATTTCTTAATATTGAGATAATAACATTACTGCAGGCCATTACGAAAATAACAGATGCAGTCATAACAACGGCAGGCTTTAATTGGACAGTTATGGCAAGAGCAGAACATATTCCTAAAACCTGAACAGTTATTGGATTATTATCATCTAGTGGATCAGATAATAATTTCTTATTTTTTTTTGAAAAAATCCCCTCAGCTGAATTTCTACCAATGAACAAAAAAGATGGTTTTTTAATATTTTCTTTTTTCATCTCATTGAAACTTTTTCATTAATTATTGTTAAATAGGGTAAATAATTGTTAATCCTTTCATATATCATGTCAGTCACTCCATCTCCCGTTATTGTTGATCCCGAAATAGCATCAACCTCATGATCACCCTTGTCATTATTGTTTGGATCATTATTCCCTTTCAAAACAGTAATACCAACTAACCTACCTTCATTATTAAATATTTTTTCATCCTTAAAGCTTTCTTTAAACCACTCTTTTGTTATCTCTGCACCCAATCCTGCAGTCTCGCCCTTATGATCAAAAGACACACCGTTAACAGTATTGAAATCAGACTTCAGTGAGATGTAACCCCAAATTGCATCCCAAAGTCCAGTTCCGCGTAGTTCAATTATGTAATATTTCTCAGAATCTATTTCTGCAACATATAAAGGAAAGTGTTGATCTTCATAGTCTTTTTTCAATTCCTTGGCTAAATTTAAATCGGAAAATGGGTTAATCTTTTCATTTACAGATCCATCCATCTTTAATGCAAGTTCCTGAGTTATAAATCTTTTATATGATACCTCTGCTTCATCTCTTGAGACGTTAATACCAACTGTAGAGAGAATGTTTTGCATTTTTTCATTTTTTACATTTTCGTCCTGCATTGGTTTTAGTGTTTGAGAAGTAAATGCTAAAATAGACGCAATTCCAACTATCATAATACCAACAAACAAAAAGGTGTAAAAATTTGAGTCTCTATTCATTAGGCTGTTTTTAATTGTGTTTTTAATCTATTTTCTCTTCTTTTGACATTGGCTTCAATGACGTAATGGTCAATGGTTGGGGCAAAAACATTCATCAACAGTATTGCTAGCATAACTCCTTCGGGATATGCTGGGTTGAAGACTCTAATAAGAATACATAAAATACCAACCAATATTCCATATATCCATTTCCCCTTTATAGTTTGTGCAGCTGATACTGGATCAGTTGCCATAAAAACAATACCAAAAGCAAAGCCACCAACAATTAGGTGGTTTTGCCAATCAAAACTCATTAACTCATTTGCTCCCCAAAGGTTAAAAAGCAAACCGGTAATAGCAGCACCAATAACACCACCTAACATAATCCTCCAACTACCAATTCCAGTATATATGAGAATGAATGCACCAATTAATACCATCAAAGTTGATGTTTCAGCAATAGATCCTGGTATTGATCCAACAAACATTTCAAGGACACCGAATTGTTCAGGTGAGTTACCTGCAGCCAGCATTCCAAGAATTGTTTCACCCGAAACCCCATCAACATTGGAGGCCTCAGAAACCCATACTTGGTTACCTGACATGTAAGTTGGATATGCAAAAAAGGCAAAAGCCCTTGCTGTTAATGCAGGATTTAAAATATTCATACCTGTTCCGCCAAATGCTTCCTTACCAATAATCACTGCAAATGCAACAGAAACACCAACCATCCAAAGTGGAATATCAACTGGCATGATCATAGGAATTAATAGTCCTGTAACTAAGTAACCCTCGTTAACCTGATGACCTCTTAAAATCGCAAATAAAAACTCAATAGATAAACCAACAATATATGAAACTGCTATCATGGGCATTATTTTATAAGACCCGTGAATAATAGCATCTAATGTTGTAAAAGAATCATTTGTTTGAACAAGATACTGATATCCTGTATTGTAAATTCCATAAAACAAAGCTGGTAACAGTGCAATTATTACTGTTATCATAACTCTTTTTAGATCAATAGCATCTCTGATATGAGCGCCTTTTTTGGCCGTATGATTTGGTACAAACAAAAATGTTTCAAAAGCATCAAATGCTGGGTAAAATTTTTCTAATTTTTCACCTTTTTCAAAAGGTTTTTTTAAATTATCAACTATACTTCTAATATTCATATTATTGTGTTTCTTTAAATAAATAATCCAAACCCTCCCTTATTATTGATTGGGCTTCAATTTTTGAAGAAGATGAATAATCTATCAATCCAAAATCTTCAGGTGAGACTTCGTAAATACCAAGCTTTTCCATTTTTTCAATATCACCAATTAAACATTCCTTAATTAGTTGCATGGGGTAAATATCCATAGGAAAAACATTTTCCATTTCTCCGGTTGCTACAAAAGCTCTCTCCTCTCCGTTCAAGTTTGTATCATAATCTTTTGGTTTTCCATTGCTAAGCCAAGAGAAAGAAGTTTTGTAAATACTTGGAGCCTTATTATTTATAAATGGTATCCAACCAAAAAGTTTGTAGTTATTTCCTTCTTTTAGAATGGATAGGTTATTGTTGTAAAAGCCTAAGAATCCATTGGGACTAACAGTTTTACCTGTTAAAACATTACCGTTGATATACCTTAGTTCAGAATCTTCAACTAACTCAACATTTGATAATACTGATTTTAGTTGTGCACCAATAATTGTCCTAAAGTATTTCGGACTTTTTACAGGTGGTCCTGAAACTGCAAGAGTCCTAGTTGGATTAAATTCACCAGTATTAAAAAACTCACCTATTATAGCAACATCTTCGGGATTTAGCACCCATACAACATCGCCCAAATTTATTGGATCAATGTGATGGATTTGAACACCAACATTTCCACTTGGGTGTGGACCATTAAAAAAATTGACATTAAAATCTACTAGCTCAGCTGCTAAAACTTTCTGAGAGCTATTTAGACCTAGATATAAATTTCCTGACGCTAACTTTTTTAAAATTGATAGTCCATATTTAAAATGATCTAAACGATCATTTAAAATAAAACTGTAATCAACAGATAACGGTGCAGAATCAAAACACGAAATAAAGATTGATTTGGGAGTTCTAGCTGGATCAGCGATTATATCAAAAGGTCTTTGTTTTACAAATGGCCAACATCCAGAACTTAATAAGGATTTTATAATAATATCTGAATCTAACTTAGATAGTGGAAGAATATTATTTTTTTGTACTGAATCCTTTTTATCACGCTCAATAACAATATTTAAGATTTTTCTTCTCTCTCCCCTGACTATGTCTTTAACATATCCAGAAACGTTTGAAACAAACTTTATTGACTCATTTAGTTTTGAATAAAACAATGGTTGTCCTCTTTTAACATAGTCACCGACCTTGACTTCAAGTTTTGGGATTAGTAAGTGAAAATCATCTAAATTATGCCCGTAAAGTTTTGTTAAGGGAATTTTTTTTATCTCTTTTTTAGCAACACCTTTTATATTTATGGATAAACCTCTTTTGATTGAAATGTCTTGTGACATAAATCCACTAAATTTTTAGATTACAAAGTTATTAATTTAATGGCATTCAATAAAATAATTATTACTATTATTATATAGTTTTTTTTTAAAATAAATGATTGAAAAAATTGTATCCATAATTATATTTTTTTTTATTGTTAATCCTGTTTTTACTCAGTTAAATAATGTAAAGAGCATTAAAGTTGAATCTAATGGAAATTTGAATTCCAACATCGTATTTTATAAAAATGATATTATTAACATAAGCTTCGATATTTTAGGTGAAAAAAAAAGTGATTATTATTATCAAGTAACGCATTGTGATTACCAATGGAATCCATCCAAAATATCAAAACTTGAATATATTGATGGTTTTGATGATATTAGAATTACCAATTATGTTTTTTCAAAAAATACGTTTCAGTCTTTCACAAATTTTAGTTTCCAAATACCTAATGAAAATTTGAAAATTAAAATTGATGGAAATTATGTAATAAAAATTTTTGATGAAAATTATAATGAAATTTACGAGAGAAAAATTATAATATTAAATAATCTTACTAATGGTCTAGTTAATATTACGAGATCTAAGGAAATATTGGATTCATCTTACTCTCAAAATATTCAAGCTTTATTTTCAAATACAAATAATATTATATTTAATAATAATAGCGATTACAAGCTTGCGGTTATTAAAAATAACAATCTAAATTCCTCTAAATATTTTTCTTCACCAAGATTACAAACTGGATCCAAGATAATTTATGATAACATAAAATTTAAAGGTGGTTCCGAATATTTGTATTTTGACTCTAAAAATATCCTTTCAACATCAAACGAAATTAAACAAGTTAATTTCAAAAATATATATAACACTATTTTATATGATGATTATGAAGAACCTATATATACGCTACAACCTGATATTAACGGAACTTATATTATCAATGCTAATTGCAGTGAAAAAAAAACCTGTGCAGACTACACAAACGTAAAATTTAATCTCAGAACAAACAAAAACTATGCGTCTGATATTTATATAATTGGTGAGTTTAATGGTCATGAAATAAGTGAACAATATAAAATGAAAAAGAATGATGGAAATTATTACTCCGCAAACTTAATTTTGAAGCAAGGAATTTACAATTATAAATATGTATTTAAAACTAATAATGGTTTTGAAGATTTATCTAATTTTTGGCAAACTGAAAATAATTATAAAGCTATTTTATATGAAAAAAAAATTACTGATAGATATTACAAAATAATAGGCTACGGAGAAAAAAATTCAAATAATATTGTAAATTAGAAATGCATATTTTCATGAAAAAAGTTTTAGATATAAATAATATAAAAGGAATTAGGATTTCTGTTAAATCTAAATTTAAAGGAAGTTTTCAAAAAAAAAATAAAATTCTTCATTCATTTAGATCTTCAATTACGATACATAACTCTGGTAAATCATATATTCAAATATTATCAAATTCTAAAAGCATATTGGAACCATTTCTTAAAGAAAATACTCTTTTAAAATTTTCAAGTAAACCTTTAATAAAACCTGGAAAAAAAATTAAAATTTATTTAGATCATTTTCTGAAATCTAAAGCAGCAATGGTTAATGGATATTTTTCGATGATTAGTTTAGATAATTCTAAAAAATTCAAAGCCTACATTCCTTCAATAAGACTAACACACCCAGAAATTTTAAATTAATGGAAGAAATTAAAATATACAAAGCACAAAATGAACCCGTACTTTCCTACATGAAAAACTCTAAAGAAAGGGTAAATGTCGAGTCAACATATAATAATATGTTTAACTCAAAAGTTGACATTCCACTTTACATTGGAAGTGAAAAAATATTAACCTCTGAAAGAAAGAACATTCTTCCTCCACACGATCATAAAAATATAGTAGGGACATTTAGCTTAGCAAATAAAAAACATGTTGATGATGCAATTGATAATCTTTTAGATTTTAAAGAATCGTGGTCAACAATGCACTGGAAAAAAAGGTGTGATATTTTTTTGTTAGCAGCAGACCTAGTTGCTGGTAAATACAGAGCAAAAATAACAGCTGGTACAATGATTGGACAATCCAAAAATATTTTTCAAGCAGAGATTGATGCTGCCTGTGAATTTGCGGATTTTTTAAGATTTAATGTTTCATATTTAACAGAAATATATAATGAGCAACCTATTGATGGTCCTGGAAAAACAAATATTCTAGAGTACAGACCTTTAGAAGGTTTTGTTTACTCTGTAACACCTTTTAATTTTACTGCAATAGGAGGGAATTTATGTGCAAGTGCTGCTTTAATGGGTAATGTAATTTTATGGAAACCTAGTGATAACCAAATGTACACTGCTAAAATAATAATGGATATTTTTGAAGAAGCTGGTTTACCACCAGGGGTTATAAATTTGGTTTCAGGAGATCCAATTTTAATTTCTGATATTGCATTGAGTCATCCTGAGTTTTCAGGACTTCATTTTACAGGATCAACAACTGTATTCAAAGAACTTTGGAAAAAAATTGGTAATAATATTCACAATTATCGTGATTACCCAAGAATTGTTGGTGAAACAGGAGGAAAAGATTTCATATTTTGCCACCCTTCTGCTAAAATTGATTCAGCTAGAACTGCAATTATTAGAGGTGGTTTTGAGTATCAAGGTCAAAAATGTTCAGCTGCATCAAGAGTATATATTCCTAAATCAATCTCAAAGGAATTAATTTCAGAGTTAATTGAAAAAACTAAAAAAATTAAAATGGGATCGCCTATTGACTTCAATAATTTCATGAACGCAGTAATTCATAAAAATGCATTTGATCGTATTTCTAATTACATTAGTTATGCTAGAGAAAGTCAGGATTGTGATATTGTTTGTGGTGGAGAATGTGATGATTCAGTTGGATATTTTGTTGATCCTACAATCATAATAACAAGAAATAAACAATTTAAAACTATGCAAGAAGAAATTTTTGGACCAGTCATAACAATATATGTTTATGACGATAATGAATGGAAAGAAATGTTAAATACAGTAGATTCCACTTCTCATTATGCCCTTACAGGAGCCTTTATTTCTGAAGATGAAGACAGTATTGATTTTGCAACAAAAAAACTTATTTACAGCGCTGGTAATTTTTATATAAACGATAAGTGCTCAGGTGCAGTTGTTGGCCAACAACCTTTTGGAGGATCAAGAGCATCGGGAACAGATGATAAAGCAGGATCAAAGCTAAATTTACTAAGGTGGGTTAGTCCACGACTAATCAGTACAACTCATAATCCACCTACTGAATTTAAGTACGATTATATGGATTAGGTATGTAAACTAATTTTTTTTCGTTAAAAAAATCAAAATTTATTTTTTTAAATATCTCGTAGATTAAGAAGGTATTTGCATCTTTAAATTCATTTCTTATGTCACCTCCTTTAAATAAAATAAAACCATTTTCAAATTCGTTTTTATTAACACTTAAAAAAATACTTTCACAATTTTTGAAAATTTTATCATAAGAGGCTACTGATCTTGAAATAACAAAGTCATAACGATTATTTATTTTTTCAACATTAATCCAGTTGGTTTTAACATTTTTTAATTTAAGAGTCCTAACAATATTTGCAACAACATTGATTTTTTTTCCAACTTTATCAATCAAATGAAAATTTACATTGGGAAAAATTATAGCAAGTGGTATTCCTGGTAACCCGCCACCTGTTCCTAAATCTAAAATTTCTGTACCGTTCTTAAACTTAAAATAAAGAGAAATTGATAATGAATGGGCTATGTGATTTATTTTGAAATTATCTATGTCTTTTCTTGAAACCAAATTTATTTTTTTGTTCCACTCACAAATTAATTCTTCAAATCTTATCAATAAATTATATTGTTTTTTTGATAGACCAAATAATTTCACTAAATCGATACTCATTTTCTTAACAATCAATATCTAAAATACTCTATTTTAAATATCTTTGACATGAATGAATAAGTTTCTCACTCATAAGGTAAATAACCTAACCGCATCTGCAACCCTTGCAATGGCTGCAAAGGCTAGAGAAATGAAAAGTAAAGGTATAGACATAATAGGCCTAAGTTTGGGAGAGCCAGATTTCAACGTTCCTGAATTTATTAAAAAAGCAGCTGTAAAAGCCATTAACGATAATTATAATTCTTATACTCCGGTTGATGGTTATTCAGATTTAAAAAATGCAATTTCAAGGAAATTCTTACGTGATAATAATTTAAATTATAAATCAAGTCAAATTGTTGTTTCAACAGGTGCAAAACAATCAATTGCTAACGTTATTGAAGCAATGATTAATCATGGGGATGAGGTTATTTTATTAGCCCCTTTCTGGGTCAGTTATTCAGCAATGATTGAAATTTGTGGAGGTGTTCCTGTCGTAGTTCAAAGTGATATTGATTCAAATTTTAAAGTTCCTGCATCCAAAATAAAAGATAATATTTCACCTAAAACTAAAATGATTATTGTAAACTCCCCAAATAATCCAAGTGGATCATTATATAATGAAATGGAATTGAAGGCAATTGCTGAGATGCTTAAAGATCATCCAAGAATTTTTATTTTGTCAGATGAAATTTATGAACATATTAACTATGGCATAAAACATTTTAGTTTTGCATCAATTCCAGAGATGTATGAAAGAACAATAACTGTGAATGGTGTTGCCAAGGCATTTGCAATGACTGGTTGGAGAATTGGATACCTAGGGGCACCTGAATGGCTTGCAAAGGCTTGTACAAAACTTCAAGGTCAATCAACAAGTGGAGCAAACTGTATTGCTCAAAAAGCCACTGTAGCTGCTTTAGATGCGAATATTGATCAAATAAAGTATATGATTGATGAATTCAGTGAACGAAAAAAAATTATAATCAATTTACTTTCTGACATTAAAGGTTTTAAATTAAATGAACCCGACGGTGCATTTTATATTTTTCCAGATATTTCCTATTTTTTTGGTAAAACTATTGATGGATTTGAAATAAAAGACTCAACAGATTTTTCTTTATTTCTTCTCGAGAAAGCACATGTCGCAACAGTCACTGGTGAAGCTTTTGGTTCACCTAAAAACATAAGGATAAGTTATGCAGCTTCGAGAGAGAACATAAAAAAAGCTGTTAATAGAATAAAAAATATTTTCTAAATTTTTTGCCAAAAATATGGCGAAAAAATTATCAAAAATGTAAATAGCTCTAGCCTACCAACCAACATTAAAAAGGAACACCAAATTTTAGCAAAAGGTGTTAAGTCAGTATATGTAAATGCAGGTCCGACAGTCCCGAGAGCAGGACCAACATTTCCTATTGACGCAGCAGAGCCTCCTATTGCAGAAATAAAATCTAGACCTTGGATACTTAATACTCCAGCACCAATTATAAAAAGAATTAGATATAGCATAAAAAACCCGAGGATATTGATAATAACTTCTTTTTTGACTACATTATGATTGTATCTCAATGGTAATACTGCATTTGGATGAAGAGCTTTTTTAAACTCTAAAAATCCGTTTTTAATTAGTATTAAGAATCTAGAAATTTTTATTCCACCCGATGTAGATCCAGATGATGCACCCAAAAACATTAATCCGAAAAATAACATAGTTAGAAATGGTGTCCATCCTGCAAAATCTGCAGTAACAAAACCTGTTGTTGTAATTATAGCAACAATTTGAAAAAAAGCGTGTCTGAAACTTGATTCAAACTTTCCAAAAATTTCAGGATGTTTAAAACTTGTTTGTTGTAAATCAACATAGTTATAAATACTAAAAGATGTGATTAATACAAAAACTAATATAAATGTGATATACCATGAAAATTCAGTATTTGAAAATAGTTTTTTAAAATTACCAATCAGTGCAGAATAAATCAATAAATAATTTGTTCCAGCTAAAATCATAAAAAAGATTACTATATATTGGATTGCGGGTGTAGAGTTCCAATATGCTAAACTTTCATTTTTGGTAGAGAAACCACCTGTTGCAATATTACTCATTGAATGATTCAATGCATCAAAAAAACTCATTCCAGCAATACTCAAAGCTAAGGTTTCAAAAATTGTAAGTCCAAAGTAGATAAACCAAAGTCTTTTTGCTGTAGCACTAATTCTTGGATGAATTTTATCACCACTTATACCTGAACCAGGTGCTTCAGCTGAAAATAATTGCATACCACCTATTCCCAACAACGGTAAAATTGCAATTGCCAATACTATAATTCCCATACCACCTAGCCAATGTGTCATACTTCTCCAAAAAATAATACTCTTTGGAAGTGATTCAACATCATCTAAAATTGTTGAACCAGTAGCTGTATATCCTGACATTGTTTCAAAAAATATGTTTGAAAAAGAAGTGATTGAGTTAGTCAAATAATAAGGAATCATCCCTGATAATATCATAGTTAACCAGCCTACAGTAACGATTAAATAACCATCTCTTTTATTTATTTGTCTTACACTATTTTTATTAAAATGCATCAAAATAATACCAAATGAGATTAATAAAATTGAGGATGTAACAATTTCGTTAATAACACCATCATCAAATATTAAACTAACAACAGCAGTGATTAGCATAGCACTCCCATTGAATATTAGTAATAACCCTATTATGTATAATATTAATTTAAAATTTAGTCTCATGACTAACGGAAAAGTTTCTCAACTTTATTAATTGCTCTATAAAGGGAACAAACTAAAATTTTATCCCCCTTAAGTATTTTAAAATCTCCCAATGCAATCATACCAACCCCGTCCCTAATAACACCACCAACAATCGCAGACCTTGGAAAATCTAAATCTTTTATTTTTTTGCCTTTCACTTTTGAGTCTTTTGATATTAAAAACTCTAAAACTTCTGCATTCATATTATTTAACTTATTAAGCTCTAAAACATTTCCCTTTCTAATAAACCTAAAAATCTCATTTGCGGCCAAAAGTTTCTTATTGACTAGAGTGTCTACTCCAATGGACTCAGAT
Source organism: Cryomorphaceae bacterium (assembly GCA_003331875.1). GTDB lineage: Bacteria > Bacteroidota > Bacteroidia > Flavobacteriales > Flavobacteriaceae > Eutrophosalina. Next base: position 35,882 of record QOQA01000002.1, read on the forward strand.
AATTCAAAATAATCTGTATTATCAACAATCGCTATTGTTCTTTTAATATTCTTTGACTTTGCCATTAAACAAGACATTATATTTTTTTGAGAATCCCCTGTAGTCGCAATAAATGCGTCCATATCCTCAAGACTTTCCTCACTTAATAAGTCAACTCGGGTTCCATCAATATTGAGCACTAAAACTTCAGGAAGTAAATCGGCAATTCTTTCAGCTTTTAACTTATCAGATTCAACCAATTTCACACTTAATCCTTGCGCTCCCAATTCCTTTGCAACTTTAAATCCAACTCTGCCTCCTCCTAAAATCATTATTTTCTGTATTTTGCCTTTTTCAGTACCCATAAGCTTGTAAAGCTCATCCACGCCATCCTCAATTGTGACAAAATAAACGTGGTCGTCAGTTTTAAAAATTGTATTTCCTCTAGGGATAATGGCATTGTGAGTGCCACTTCTTTCAATGGCTATAGGCATAAATTTAATTCCAGGGTATACCATTGCTGCATCCATTACAGTTTTACCAACAAAAGGGGCATCACTTTGTATTTTTGCAGCCATCATTTTTAAAGCACCATCCGCGAAGTCGTGACTGTTAGTAAAACCTGACTCGTTAACCAATAATTTTACTTCTTCAGAAGCTAAGTTTTCGGGGGAAATCATTGCATCAATTCCTAATGACTGAAGATCAAATTCACTAGAGTCTTCAATAAATTCTGCATTATTAATTCTTGCAATTGTTCTCTTGGCCCCTAATTTTTTTGATAAAAAACAAGTCAATAAATTAACGGATTCACTCGCTGTTACTCCTATAACCAAGTCTGCGTTAGAAACACCAGATTTTTTTAATGTTTTTGGTGATGATGAATCGCCATTTATGACATAAATATCAAGATAGTTTTCACCATCTTTTAGATTAATCTGATTATTGTCAATTAATGTAATATCGTGTGACTCTGAAGAAAGTAATTTCGATAAATGCAATCCAACCTCACCAGCACCCGCAATAATAATTCTCATTATTGTAAGTTTGATAACAAGTACAAATATACTTGATTTTAAAGATTTAATTAAAAAATTATTTACTTCCTTTGTTTATTGATCAATAAAATAATATGTTAAAGTATACTATACCATGTTTATTTCTTTTTGTTCAGTTATCAAGCTCTCAGTTCACTAATCTACCCAGCTTTGACGAAAAAAAAATTAGATTTGGTTACTACATTGGCTTTAATCAATATGATTTTAAAATAAACTATAATGTAAATCCAGAATACTCAATTAAAGTTAACAGAGGAACTGGAATTAATGTAGGTTTAATTGGTGAGTTAAGAATAAATGATAATATTAGACTTAGCGTAGAGCCAGGATTATTCTCTAACAATAAAGAATTAATCTTCAATGAAAGAAGTCAATTTACAAGTTACAATGACACTATATGGAATGTTAAATCAAATAATATTCATTTACCAATATTAATTAAATATAGTTCCAAAAGAATTGGTAATGTGAGACCATACTTAAAAGGAGGTGTTTCAACTTCTTTGAATCTGGGTAATATTGAAAATAACTTAGAGAGCTATGGTATAGTAAATAATCACTTTAATAAGGTTAACTTCTACTATGAGCTATCATTTGGTATAGATTTTTATATGAGATATTTTAAATTTTCTCCCTCTGTTAGAGGTGTTTTCTCTATAAAAAATGAGAAAAAGAAAAATATTCCAGATAATCCTTGGACCGGTTACGTTAACAAATTTTTTACTAGGGCAATTTTTATAAACTTTAGCTTCTATTAAATTCCTGTAATTTTACTTAAAAAAATAGAAACAGAAATTGACAAGTTTAGACTTTCAGGAGACGAATTCTGATTGATTTTGGGAATTGAAATATAATTACTTATTTCATTCTTGATATTTTCTGAGATTCCATTTGATTCTGATCCAAAAACTAAAATTCCATCAAAATTTTGAAAACTAAAATCACTAATCGATTTACTATTTATAGATGTTCCAAATGTTTTTTTATTACTTTTTTTTATAAATTGAATCAAGTCAGTGTATATAACATTTACATGAGATAAGGAACCCATCGAGGATTGAACAACTTTATTGTTGTAACAATCTACAGAATCGATACTACATATGATTTGATCAATTCCGAACCAATGACATGTTCTTATGATGGTTCCTAAATTGCCAGGATCATTAATTCGATCAAATAGTATGTAGAAATTTGTCTTTTTTAATATTTGTTTTTTTTGATGAAAAATGGCAATATGTTTGTTTGGTTTTTTTAATGAGCTTAGCTTATTTAATTCATTAATACTAATTTCTATTACATTATCTAAATGTATTTCTTTGGGATTTATTGAATATATTTCATAAAGTTCATAATCAGATTTTAAAAATTCATCAATTGATTTTTTTCCTTCTACCATGAATAATTTTTTTTCTTTCCTATTTCTTTTTCTTTTAATTTGTCTAATGAGATTTATTTGATTTTTGGTAACCATTTAATTAGGTGTATTTTTGAAAATATATATGAAAATAAATTTTTTAAAAATAATAATCATTTTTTTTCTGATCATATTTTTCGGTTCTTGCTCAATAACCAAAAACTTAGACCCTAATGATTATGTTCTTGAAAAAAATAAATTAACAGTTAATGGTAAGCTTATTCAAAGTGATTCACTCAGTAGATTAATTGTTCAAGAACAAAGTAAAAAGTTTTTTGGGATCCCAATTCAATCAATGATTTATCAATCAGCTAAGAAAAACTCGGATAGTATATTTAGTCTTTGGGAACAAAATAAAAATAAAAGAAAAGGACTAAAACAATTCTTATCGGAAAAACAATTTTTACAATTGAAAAATTATTACAAAAACTGGAATGAGTGGAAATTTAAAAATGGTAAACCTATTGCTCTAATTGATTCATTAAAAATTAATCAAAGCTTAAATAATTTTAAGTCTTATTTCCAAAATATAGGTTACTTAGAAAACATAGTTGAGTTTAAATTATTAAAAAATAATTTGAAGGAAAAATATGCAACTGTTGATTACATTATCAAAACAGGTCCTCAATACTACATGGGAGATGTTAGTCTCATTACAAATTCAAAAATTATAGATTCTATTTTTAACAATGACATTAAAAAATCATTTTTAAAAAAAAATGGAGTATTTAAAACAATGAATTTTCAAAAGGAGCGAGACAGAATTAATAGCTTAATGAAAAATAATGGAATTTATAATTTCCAAATCAATTCGATTTTTTTTGATGTTGAAATTGACTCAACAAGAGAAGTTTATTCACTACCTGTAAAGATTATTGTAGAGGGAGATAATTACAAAAAACATAATATAAAAGAGATAAATTTTATAAATGTTAAAAACAGTAAAGAGTATATAGAAAAAAGTTTTTTAACAAATCAAATTGAATTTAGAGAGAATGAACCTTTCAATGATTCGCTTAGATCAAAGACTATTCAAAATTTAAATAATTTAGACTTATTCTCATTTCCCTCAATCGGATATGAATACCTAAGTGAATCAGACCATGAACTTTCCGCAAATATTTTTCTAAACCCAAAAAAAAAGTATGGTTTAGGTTTTGGTTTTGATTTAAAACAGTCTGATATTGAGGATATTGGTATTTCTTTTGAAAACAGATTTAAATCTAGAAATATCTTTAAAAATGGAGAAAATTTAGAACTATCAGCCGTAGGATCAATAGGTAAATCAAATGATGTTACAATTTCACAAGTTTATTTTGATGCTACCCTAAGGCTTCCCAAATTTATTTTTTTTGAAAGCTTAAATAAAAGATTTGGATCTGATATCCAATCTTTTGTTAGTATTGGATCCACCAACCAAAAAAATATTGGTTTGGATAGAACAAGTTTTAGATTCAACCTCAACTACGCATGGGAAAAAAAGAATAATTTTTTTAATTTTTCTTTGTCAGATGTAGAATTAATTAATAATAGAAATATTAACAATTATTTCAATATCTACTCAAACTCATATCATCAATTAAACCAAATAGCACAAAACAATACCTCTGATCCAAAGTATTTTTTAGACGATAATTTATCAATACCAACAGGTATCAATAGTTTTATAAATGACGTTTTGAATGGATCTTTATCTACAATTGAACAAAATGATGTGCAAAGAATTCAGTACATTGAAAATAGAAGGAACAGGCTCACAAGCAACAACCTAATAATTGGCTCTACGTTTACAGTTTCAAACAATTATGATAATAGATACGATAAGGGAGATTTCAAACAGTGGCGGTTTAAATTAAAAACAGCTGGTAACTTGACTAGCCTATTTATAAAAAAAAATTTGGATGGATATAGAAGAATTTCTGACCTAAAATTTTCTCAATTTATTAAAACTGAGTTTAGTTATATAAAACACTGGAATATCTCTGATAATTCACAATTTGCATTTAGATATTTTTCAGGAATTGCAATTCCATTTGGAAATTCTGATAATATTCCTTTTTCAGAATCATTTTTTGGCGGTGGATCTAATGATAACCGTGCTTGGCAAGTGTATCGCTTAGGTCCAGGAAGTAGTGGTGGTTCAAATGAATTTAATGAGGCAAATTTTAAATTAGCTTTAAATTTTGAATATAGATTTAATATTTTAGGAAGGTTTAATGGAGCATTGTTTAGTGATTTTGGAAATATTTGGAATGTTTTAGATGACAACAAGGACAAAAGAAGAACACTTGAAAGTTTTAAGGATTTAAGTGAAATTGCAATAGGCTCAGGATTTGGACTGAGGTATGATTCGAATTTGTTTATTTTTAGATTGGATATGGGGTTAAAGACCTATAATCCAGCAGAGTTAAAAAATAGACGTTGGTTCAAAGATTTTACACTTAAAAAAGCTGTTTTTAATATTGGTCTAAATTATCCTTTCTAACTTACATATTTCTTACTACTTTAGCCTTGATTCTTTATGGGAGTATTAACAGGAAGTGATGTTCAAAAACTATTTGATTTAGCAAAGAAAAAGAACTTTGCAATTCCAGCAGTAAATGTTGTTGGTTCAAATTCAATTAATGCCACTCTTGAGACTGCAAAAAAACTAAATGCACCTGTTATAATTCAATTTTCAAATGGAGGCGCATTGTTTAATGCTGGAAAAAGCCTTCCAAATGAAAATCAAAAAGCAGCAATAGCAGGTGCAATTTCTGGTGCTAAACATGTTCATGAAATCAGCAAATTATACGGTGTTAAAGTGATATTACATACCGATCACGCAGCAAGAAAACTTTTGCCATGGATTGATGGAATAATGATAGAAAATGAAAAAAATTTTAAAAATTATGGTTTCCCTCTCTTCAGCTCACACATGATAGATCTTTCAGAGGAAGATATTGAGAAAAATATTGGAACGTGCGAAGAGTATCTGAAAAGAATGTCAAAAATAGGAATTACACTTGAGATTGAACTTGGAGTAACTGGAGGTGAAGAGGACGGTGTTGATAACACAGACATTGATAGTTCAAAATTATATACTCAGCCCGAGGAAGTAGCTTATGCCTATGAACGTTTAATTAAAATAAGTGATAAGTTCACTGTTGCTGCAGCTTTTGGAAATGTTCATGGTGTTTACAGCCCCGGCAATGTAAAATTGACTCCAAAAATTTTAAAAAATTCTCAGGAATACATCTCAGATAAATTTAAAGTACCCAACAACTCAATAAACTTTGTTTTTCATGGCGGGTCTGGTTCCTCAGTTGAAGAAATTCGTGAGGCAATTTCATATGGAGCTGTAAAAATGAATATCGATACTGATATGCAATATGCATTTATGGCAGGTAGTAGAGATTATTTCACTAAAAATATTGACTATTTAAAATCCCAGATAGGAAACCCGGAAGGAAATGATACACCTAACAAAAAATATTATGACCCGAGAGTCTGGCTAAGAAAATCTGAAGAATCTTTCGTACAAAGGTTAGAAAAAGCTTTTAAAGATTTAAATAATGTTAATACTTTATAAATGGCTTGGTTTCGTCGAAAATTAAAAGGAATTAGGACTGAGACCAAAGAAAAAAAAGATACTCCTGAGGGGCTCTGGCATAAGACACCATCTGGGAACATAGTTGATAACGATGAGCTAATTAAGAATAATTTTGTTTCTACAGCTGACAACTTCCACTTAAGAATTGGTTCAGATGAATATTTTAAAATTATTTTTGATAGCGATTATGAAATTCTTTTCGAAAATCTAAAAAGTACTGACCCTTTAAATTTTAAAGACTCCAAAAGCTACAAGGATAGAATTGAACAAGCAAAGAATAAAAGTGGCTTAAATGAAGCAATTAAAGTTGGATATGGTAAATCATTTTCAAAAAACGTAACAATCGCAGCCATGGATTTTAAATATATCGGAGGTTCAATGGGTTCAGTTGTAGGTGAAAAGATTGCTAGAGCTATAGATCATTCTATAAAAAATAAAAGTCCTCTTTTGATAATTTCAAAATCTGGTGGAGCAAGAATGATGGAAGGTGCAATATCTTTAATGCAAATGGCAAAGACTTCTGCAAAATTAACACAATTATCAGACAAGAAAATTCCTTACATATCATTATGTACAGATCCAACAACTGGAGGTACAACTGCATCTTTTGCAATGCTTGGTGATATTATTATTTCTGAACCTGGTGCTTTAATAGGGTTTGCTGGTCCTAGAGTTGTGAAGGATACAACTGGTCAAGATTTACCATCAGGTTTTCAAAGTGCAGAATTTTTATTAGAGCATGGTTTTATAGATTTTATTTCCAACAGAAATGAGCTAAAATATAAGATAAATTTTTTTATAGACTTGATTCAAAATAAACCGCTTAGAAATTATAATTATAACTAAAAAAAAATTTTATATTTGCGCCACAAAATAAGTAATGTATTTAACTAGTAAAATAAAAGAAGATATTTTCAAAGATAACGGTAAGTCAGAAAAAGATTCTGGGTCTGTCGAAGGTCAAGTTGCTCTTTTTACAAGCAGAATCAATCATCTCACGATTCATTTAAAGAAAAATAAAAAAGATTTTAACACTGAAAGAGCTCTTTTAAAAATGGTTGGTAAGCGAAAAAGCCTCCTAACTTATTTAAAAAATAAAAATATCGAAAGATACAGGGCAATTATAAAAAAGTTAAGCCTTAGAAAGTAATTTAAGAATATAGGTTTTCATTGGTTCTACTCTCACAACAATTAATTAATGAAAACAAATGAACTACAAACTATATAAAAAAGAAATAAAACTACCTGATGGTAGAACAATTACAATTGAAACAGGAAAATTAGCAAAACAAGCCGATGGATCTGCTGTGATACAAATGGGAAATGCTATGCTACTAGCAACCGTTGTCTCATCAAAAACAAAAAGTCCTGTTGACTTTCTACCATTAACCGTAGATTACAGGGAAAAATTTGCTGCAGCGGGAAAATTTCCAGGTGGTTTCTTTAAAAGAGAGGCAAGACCCTCAACTGAAGAAATTTTAACAATGAGATTGGTTGACAGAGTTCTGAGACCTCTTTTTCCAAAAAATTATCATTATGAGACACAAGTTATGATTCAATTAATGTCTCACGATGAAAATGTAATGCCTGATTCATTAGCAGGACTGGCTGCTTCAACAGTCATACAACTTTCAGATATTCCGTTTGAGTATCCAATATCAGAAGTTAGGGTTGCAAGAATTGATGATGAATTTGTTATCAATCCTAGCAGATCTCAACTTGAAGAATCTGACATTGATATTATAGTTGGTGCAAGTTATGATTCAGTTTCTATGGTTGAAGGAGAATTTGATGAAATCTCTGAAGAAGAAATGACCAACGCAATCAAATTTGGACACGAAGCTATAAAGGATCAAATTGAAGCCCAAAATGAATTAGTTAATGAAATTGGTAAAAAAGATACAAGAGATTATGACTCAGGCTTAGAGAATGATGATTTGTTAAAAACTATTCATGATAAATGTTATGCAGATTGCTACGAGATTGCAAAAAAAGGACTAAGTAAAAAAGATAGATCTCATGAGTTTTCAACCATCAAGGAAAAACTTTTAGACTCATTTAGTGAAGAGGAAATAGATGAATATGGAATTTTAATTAAAAGCTATTTTTCAAAAGTTGAAAAAGATGCGGTAAGAGAATTAGTTTTAAGTGAAGGTATCAGGTTAGATGGTAGAAAAACAGATGATATAAGACCTATTTGGTGTGAAATAAATTACTTACCATCAACTCATGGCTCATCAATATTTACCAGAGGTGAAACCCAAGCATTAGCAACAGTAACATTAGGTACTTCGAGAGATGCAAACATAATTGACTCACCATCAAATCAAGGTGAAGAAAATTTTTATTTACATTATAATTTCCCTCCATTTTCGACTGGTGAAGCTAGACCATTAAGAGGTACTTCTAGACGTGAAGTCGGTCATGGAAACTTAGCCCAAAGAGCATTAAAAAAAGTTTTTCCAAGCAACTGCCCATACACTGTAAGAGTTGTTGCGGAAGTATTGGAATCTAATGGTTCATCATCTATGGCTACGGTTTGCTCTGGAACTATGGCTCTTATGGATGCAGGAGTAAAAATAAGTAAGCCTGTTTCGGGAATTGCAATGGGATTAATCTCAGATGGAAAAAGATATTCAGTTCTGTCTGATATATTAGGTGATGAGGACTATTTAGGCGATATGGATTTCAAAGTTACTGGTACACCGGATGGAATTACGGCCTGTCAAATGGACATTAAAATTAAAGGGCTTTCCTATGAAATCCTTGAAAAAGCATTGAAACAGGCAAAAGAAGGCAGATTATCAATTCTTAAAGAAATGATAAACACTATCGATAAACCTGCTGATTCTGTTAAAGAGCATTCTCCTAAAATGGTTAAAGTTGAAATTGATGGTGCATTTATTGGTGCAGTCATCGGACCTGGTGGAAAGGTAATTCAGGAAATGCAAAAAGAAACTGGTACAACCATTGTAATTGAGGAAGAAAATGAAAAAGGAATAATTGAAATTTTGGGTACTGATCAGAATATGATTGACTCTGTAATTCAAAAAATTGAAGATATTACCTTCAAACCAGAGGTTGGTAGTATTTACAATGTTAAGGTTGTAAAGATTTTAGATTTTGGAGCTGTTGTAGAATTTAGACCTGGGAAAGAAGTTTTACTTCATGTTTCTGAAATAGACTGGAAACGTGTAGAAAAAGTTGGTGATTATTTAAAAATTGGTGATAAAATAGACGTTAAGTATATAGGTATTGATCCAAGGACAAGAAAACAAAAAGTTTCAAGGAAAGTTTTAATAGAAAAGCCTGAAAAAAAATAATAATTTTTTGAAACCTTTTTTGATTTTATGCGTATAACATAGTAAAATGATATAGTGAGACAATTAAAAATTACAAAACAGGTTACTAACAGAGAAACCGCTTCTCTGGATAAATATCTACAAGAAATTGGTAAAGTTGATTTAATAACAGCTGAAGAAGAGGTAGAATTAGCACAAAGAATTAAAGCAGGTGATGAGATTGCTTTAGATAAATTAACAAAAGCCAATCTAAGATTTGTTGTTTCTGTTGCAAAACAATATCAAAATCAAGGGTTAACTTTACCAGATTTAATTAATGAAGGTAATTTAGGTTTAATTAAAGCTGCTAAAAGATTCGATGAAACTAGAGGTTTTAAGTTTATTTCATACGCCGTATGGTGGATAAGACAATCCATTCTCCAAGCCCTAGCTGAACAATCTAGAATTGTTAGGTTACCTTTAAATAAAATTGGCTCTATAAATAAAATTAATAAAATGTATGCCATTCTTGAACAAGCAAATGAAAGAGTCCCATCTGCCGAAGAAATAGCTAAAGAACTTGATATGACCGTTTCGGATGTTAAGGAATCAATGAAAAACTCTGGTAGACATGTTTCAATGGATGCTCCTTTAGTTGAAGGTGAAGACTCCAATTTATATGATGTATTAAAAAGCGGGGAATCTCCTAATCCAGATAAAAAACTATTGCATGAATCATTAAAAACGGAGATTGAAAGATCGTTAGAAACTTTAACACCAAGAGAGGCTGATGTTGTAAGATTATATTTTGGTTTAGGTGATCAACATGCTATGACTTTAGAAGAAATAGGTGAAACATTTGACCTCACAAGAGAAAGAGTTAGACAAATTAAAGAAAAAGCTATTAGGAGGCTAAAGCATACATCAAGAAGCAAGATTCTCAAAACATATTTAGGATAGAAATAATGAAAATTATAGCTCCCTCAATGCTCTCCTCTGACTTTGGAAAGTTAGTTGATGAAATTGAGCTAATTAATGATAGTAATGCTGACTGGTTTCATCTTGATGTTATGGATGGTGTTTTTGTCCCAAATATTTCCTTTGGATCACCCATCTTGAAAATATTTAAAAAATTTGCAAAAAAACCTTTAGATATACATCTTATGATTGTTGAGCCTGAAAATTTTATAGATAAATTTTCTGATTATAAGCCTCAAACATTAACTATACATTTTGAGGCAGTCAAAAATTTAAAATCAGTATTACAGAAAATTAAAAAACTCAATATACAAGCAGGTTTAGCAATTAATCCTGACACTCCAATTAAGGACTTAAAGCCATATATAAATGATATTAATATGGTTTGTTTAATGGGTGTTTTTCCAGGTTTTTCTGGACAAAAATTTGTTAAAAATACAATTCCAAGATTAAAAGAATTGAAAAAACTAATAGCAAATAATCGGTCAAATGCTTTAATACAAATTGATGGTGGTGTTGATTTAAGTAATGTAAAAGAATTAGCGTCAGCCGGCGCTGACATTTTAGTTTCAGGAAGTTGTATTTTTAATTCTGAAAACCCTAACTCTATAATCGATTCTTTAAAAGAGGAGTCTAATACTTAAATTTATATGTCATCTGGTTTATTGTACGGATTAGGTATAATGAGCGGAACTTCCCTTGATGGATTAGATATTTGCTATGCAGAATTTAAAAGAAATGATGATAATTATTTCAAAATAATAAATTCTGAAACATTCAAATATAATAGCAAATGGAAAAAAAAATTAAGTAATATTCATTTAAAAAGTAATACTGAAATTGAAAAAATAGATTTGGAGTATGGTAAATTGATTTCAGCAAAAATTATAAAATTTAAAAATGAAAATAATATTTCAAATTTAGATTTTATTTCATCGCATGGACATACTGTAAAACATAAACCTCCTGAATACAGTATACAAATTGGGAATGGTAAACTTATACATGAATTAACTAATATAACAACCATCAATGATTTTAGAAGCCAGGATATAAAACTTAATGGCCAAGGTGCGCCTTTGGTACCAATTGGTGACAAATATTTATTTGGCAACTATGATTCTTGTTTGAATTTAGGTGGTATTGCTAATATTTCGTTTGAATACAGTGGCAATACTAAAGCTTTTGATATATGTGGATGTAATATTTTATTAAATAAGTATTCTAAAATTTATGACAAAGAATTTGACAAATCTGGCATTTTATCTTCAAAAGGGGAAATTATTCCTGAATTGATTGAAAGTTTAGATTCCATTAATTTTGACTCAGTTGAGGGGCCAAGGTCATTGGATAAGGAAAAATTATTGAAAGATAATTACAGATTAATTGATGAGTATTTAACTAATAAAAATGGCATCAATTTGAAAAAGACAGGGTATAATATTTTAGCAACAATTGTGGAGCATATTTCCAATGAAATTACTAAGGTCATAAATAAACAAAATAATTTAAAAAATATTTTAATAACAGGCGGTGGAGCAAAAAATGGTTTTCTGATTGATCAAATAAAAAGAAAACTAAAATGTTCTGTGATAATTCCAGATGAAATAATAGTGGACTACAAAGAGGCTTTAATCTTTGCTTTTATGGGTAAACTTCGTTTACAAAACAAAATTAATTGTTTAAAATCTGTAACTGGCGCAAAAATGGACCATTCATCGGGAAATATTTTTAAATAAGAAACTTTAAAAAAATTATTTTCCGATGTGATAATATTTTTAATAATTATAATGATTTTAAAATCAAACACTATATATTCATTATAAAGTAGAAAAATTAAAAATTAATAAAAAATAAAAACATAAATGAAAAATTATATTTTATTGGCCTTTGTGCTTACCTGCTCATTAAATTTATATTCTCAAGAAGTTAAATTAAGTTATTATCTACCAAACTCAGACAACTATAATCAAGACATTCCAAAGCCAAGTGAAATAATTGGTCATGAGGTTGGTGAGTGGCATGTTACGCATGATAAACTAGTTCAATATATGTATGCTGTAGCCAACTCGTCGGATAGAATTATAATTGAAGAAACAGGTAGAACTTATGAAAATAGACCTTTACTAATTTTAAAAGTTTCATCTGAGAAAAATATCAAAAGTTTAAATTCAATTAGGAAAAATCATTTAGAAATATCAAATGGAATTAAAATATCTGATTTTAAAAATATGCCATCAATTGTCTACCAAGGTTATTCAGTTCACGGAAATGAAGCAAGTGCATCTAATTCTGCTTTATTAGGTATATATTATTTGGCAGCATCTAATGAACCTGAAACCATAGAAATCTTGAATAATAGTGTTGTTTTATTTGATCCATGTTTAAATCCAGATGGATTGCAAAGATTTGCAAATTGGGTTAATTCAAATAAAAACTTGGTACCTAATCCCGATAATAATGATAGAGAGTTTAGCGAGGTTTGGCCAGGTGGAAGGACAAATCACTATTGGTTCGATTTAAATCGTGACTGGCTACCGGTTCAACTTCCAGAATCCAAGGCTAGAGTTAAAACATATACAGATTGGTTACCAAATATCATAACCGATCATCACGAAATGGGTACAAATTCTACATTCTTTTTCCAGCCTGGTATTCCCTCAAGAGTAAATCCATTGATACCAAATATGAATCAAAAACTAACTGAAAAAGTTGCAAAATACCATGCTGATTATTTAGATCAGATTGGAAGCTTATACTACAGTAAGGAAGATTATGATGATTTTTATTTTGGAAAAGGTTCTACCTATCCTGATGCTAATGGAGGTATTGGAATCTTATTTGAACAAGGTAGCTCAAGAGGGCATATTCAAAATAGTCAAAATGGTGTTCTCACATTTGCTTTTACAATAAGAAATCAATTAACTACAACATTATCCACATTGAAAGCTGCAAGTTCACTTAGGATTGAACTTCTTTCTTACATGAATGACTTCTACATTAAGAATTTTATTGATACTCAGAAATCAAAATTTAAGGGAATTGGATTTGGTAATAATCACGATAATACAAGTAGTTATGAATTAGCTAGTGTTCTTAAAGCTCATAAAATTAAAGTTTTTGAAACCGATGGAAAAAAATTTAAATACTTTGTGCCGTTACAACAAAAGAAGTCAAAGCTCATAAAAGCAATATTTGATACACAAATAAAATTTGAAGATAGTCTATTTTATGATGTTTCTTCATGGACTTTTCCTCTAGCTTTTAATTTAGATTATGAATTTCTAAAAGAAAATTTAAATGGGAATGAATTGTTTGATAAACCTGTAGGTAAAGTCAGTGGTTTTTCAAATTATGGATATTTAATAAAACCCTATGATTATAATATCCCAAGATTTATTAATTTTTTACAAGAAAATGGTATAAGATTAAAATCAAGTAGTAAAATATTTAAAATAAAAGATAATTATTTTGATTATGGAAGTTTACTAATTCCTATTGTTGGACAATCAAAAAGACCTCAAAAAATCTTTGAGTTGCTGACTGAAATTTCTCAAAAAACAGGTATTGATGTTTATTCGTTGTCCAGTGGATATGAGGATAATATCGGTTTTGGTTCCAATTCTTTCACAGCGATAAAAAAACCAATGATAGGATTAATAGTAGGAAATGGTATAAGATCCTATGATGCTGGTGAAATATGGCATCTTTTCGATACAAGGTATAAGATTCCAATAACTAAAATCGATATTAAAAATTTGAATCGAACTAAACTGTCATTGTATTCTCACATTATTTTACCAAGTTATTCTGGAAATAGTATAGACATTGAGATAATTAAAAACTATTTAAAAAGTGGTGGAAATATAGTCGCTTATAGAAATTCAATTAATTGGCTAGAAAAAAATAAAATTATCAATATTGATTTTATGAAAAATGAAAGATATGCATCAAATATCTCGTTCGAGGACAGAGGAAAATTTACAGGATCACAGGTTATTGGTGGAACAATTTTTAATACAAAAATTGATAAAAGCCATCCCATTAATTTTGGTGTAAAAAATGATGATCTCCCCACCTTTAAAAACAATACAATTTTTATGAAACCAGATAAAAATAGTTACAATAATCCTATTACATACTCAAAAAATCCACTACTAAGTGGGTATATCTCAGACGAAAATTTAGAATTATTAAAAAAGAGTGTTCCTTTCAAAATTAAAAGATACTCCTCTGGTAAAATTTTCTTGTTTGCCGATAATACCAACTTTAGAGCCTTTTGGTATGGAACAAATAGATTATTGATGAATTCTATTTATTTATCAAATAAAATGTAATATTGAATTTTTTAAAGCCTTACACGAAAGAGTTTTCTTATAATTTAAAACTAGCATATCCTATTATCATAGGTATGATAGGTCATACATTGGTAGGATTTGTTGACAATGCAATGGTGGGCCAATTAGGAACATCTGAACTGGCCGCCATTTCTCTAGGTAATAGTTTTGTGTTTTTAGCTATGTCTTTTGGTATAGGATTTTCAACTGCAATTACACCGTTAATTGCTGAAAGTGATGCTCGAAATGATAAAAAAAAAACAAAATCTATTCTTTCAAACGGAATAATAATCTGTTGTATTTTAGGACTTATTTTGACTGCCCTGGTTTTATTTTTAAAACCAATAATATATTACATGGGCCAACCAGAAATAGTAGTTGGTTTAGCATACCCTTATATTACACTGGTAGCAATTTCATTATTTCCTTTAATTATTTTTCAATCATTCAAACAATTTTCTGATGGATTATCTTTTACAAAAATTGCAATGATTTCTACTGTAATTGCAAATATCATTAATATTGTCTTAAACTATATCCTAATATATGGTGAGTTTGGTTTTCCGCGGTTAGAATTAATTGGTGCTGGGATAGGAACACTAGTTTCAAGATTTATAATGGTAATTATAATTATTTATTTGATTAAATCCAACGTAAAAATAAATAAGTATTTAAACAACATATTTAGTTTTGAATATTCTTCAAAAATTATAAAAAAAATATTTAATCTTGGATATCCATCTGCTTTACAAATGATGTTTGAAGTTGGGTTTTTTATTTCAGGTATATGGGTTTGTGGAATTATTGGGGTAAATTATCAAGCAGCAAACCAAATTGCACTAAATCTGTCTTCATTAACCTTTATGGTTGCATTAGGGTTAAGTGTTGCTGCTACGATCAGGGTTGGAAATCAAAAAGGATTAAATGATTATAAAAATCTAAAACGTATTGCTATATCAATTTTCTTAATAACAATTTTTATTGAATTTGTCTTTGCTCTAATTTTCATTATTTTCTCTGACTTGTTGCCGTGGCTTTATTTAGATAATAATGGTAGTTCTGAAGTTCTTGAGACTGTCACTCTAGCCTCAAAATTATTAATAGTTGTAGCTCTATTTCAAATTTTTGATGGAATACAAATTGTTGCACAGGGTGCACTGCGTGGAATTCAAGATGTAAAAATACCCTCAATTATTTGTTTTTTATCTTATGTAGCTTTTGGAATACCAATAATGATTTATCTTGGATTATATACCGAACTTGAAGCAACGGGTGTTTGGATTGGTTTTTTAATTGGTTTATTAATTGCGTCTATTCTACTTTCTATAAGATTTTTTAAAAAATGTAATTTTGAAATTAATCGAATTATTTAGAAGATCTAATCATAAATTAAATTTCTTGGATAAAGAAATTGACTCAATAAGTTGAACAAAAAAATATATCAAAATACTTATCACAATCATTTTTTGGAACAATACCTGAATTAATAATGATCGATTATCTAGAAATGGATTTGGACCATACTCCATCACAATGATAAAAAGGATCAGGATAACACAAAACAGTAGGGAACTTACAAGCATTCTTTTGCTAAGCTTGCTCTTATAAACAATGAATAATTGAATAAAACAATGAAGCAATAAAAGTCTAAATGCTACTTTAACAAAGAAAACATGTATATCAAACGTAGAATTATCAGCAGAAAATACTGCCACTAAAACAAAGGAAATTAATGATATAAGAATTGTGGTTAAAGAAAGAAAATTTAAAATTTTATCTCTATTAAATTTTAATTGAATTCTTAAATAAGAAACGTAAAATAAAAAGTACGATAAGGCTAAAATTAGCATTGAAGAGTTGAATAGATATGCTGAAACTGTATTATCTTCACCATTTTTTGCTGTTGACTCACCAAGATTACTCAAAAAATTATAGAAAAAGGAATATCCTCTTGTATCAGGTTCAATAATAGTACCACCAGGATAAATTACCATTGATATAAAATTCAAAATAATAAATAAGAAAATACCTAAATAGCCTTGTTTTATGGATAAATTTTTCATGTTCATACCCGAATATTTATTTAAACTGAATTTAATGAAAAGTGACCCATTTAATAAATTATTTTTGGGAATAATTTGTGAGGGAGAGAGGATTCGAACCCCTAACCAACAGAGCCGAAATCTGTCATTCTATCCAGTTGAACTACTCCCCCAATAATAAATTATCTAATTGTTTTAATTACTTAAATTTTTTCTAATAATTTCTGATATTGTTTTTCCATCCGCCTTTCCTAATAGCTCTTTAGATGCCATACCCATAACCTTTCCCATATCTTTAATTCCATTTGAGTTAGTTTGCTCAATAATTTTCAAAACAATATCCTCAATCTCTTTTATATTCATTTGTTTGGGTAAATATTTAGAAATAAACTCTGATTGAATAATTTCTGTTTCTGCCAAATCATTTCTTTTTTGACTTTCAAAAATTTGTGCACTTTCTTTTCTCTGCTTAACAAGCTTTTGCAAAATTTTAATCTCATCTGATTTTTCTAATTCATATGAGCTGGAGTCTTTTGTTTCAAATAATATAATTGCAGATTTTATAGCTCTTAGTGACTCTAATTTAATAGAATCTTTTTCCTTCATTGCTGATTTTATATCTAGGTTAATTTTATCTTTTAATGACATCTTTATAAAACTTAATCAACATTATCATGTAGAAATGTATTATTAGACTTTACATCTATTTTTCCACTTTCTTCATGATTTAGGGTGGATGATGATATTGAATTTTTAATTTCATCGTCCAAACTAATTCCAGCTCTTTTATATGCTGGTTCACTTTCCAAATCACCCATTGTTTTGGGTTTGGTAAATTTATAATTAAATTTTTTAAGTTTAATTCTTCTTTGCTCTGTTCTTTTGGCTAATCCTTGTACAATTGGACTATCAACAGGGTTAATTATGGGTTTACTACCATTTACTAAATTATCATCAGCATTTTTTTGAAATGAATTGTTTTCAATAGTAACATATGGGATTATATGCATAGGGTCTATGACCTCAATTTCTTTGATATCACTCTTTAAATAGTATTTTAATTCATTATTTTGATTAGAATAGTTTTTTTCTTGATCCTTTAAAACTTGAATTGGTTCAACAACTTGAATTTCCTCTAATTTGCTTAGTAATATATCTTTGTCAATTCTGCTATCAATTGAGTTATTTATATTTTCCTTAATTACTTCAAAGTCTACATCAATATCTAAAATTTCTTCTTTTTTAATTTCATGATTTTGATTAGTTTCAAGATTTGAAATGTCAAAATCAATATTTTTAAAATCAATTGATTGGGACGCATTGTCAAACTGAAAAGGTTTTTGATTTTTTTCAGTCTTTTCTGTGATTTCATTTTCATCCTCTAAATTAAATATAGTTTTTTTGGGTTCTATGTGTAAAATCTCATCTTGTTGTTTCATATCAAATCCTGTAGCAATTACAGTTACAGCAATTTCTTCACTTAGTGTTTGATCCTCTCCAATCCCCATTATAATATTAGCCTTATTTCCTGCTTTTTCCTGTATATAATCATTAATAATTCCAATTTCATCAATTGTAATTTCACTCGAACCAGAAACAATTAATAAAAGAACGTTCTGTGCCCCACTAATTCGATTATCATTTAAGAGAGGGGAATCAAGTGCATTTGTAACAGCTTTGAGTGCTCTTTTTTCACCTGATGCACTGAATGAACCCATTATTGCATTACCACTTTTAGATAAAACTGTTTTAGCATCCTTTAAATCAATATTTTGAGTGTAATGATTCGTGATTACCTCTGCAATTCCTTTTGCTGCTGTAGCAAGAACTTCATCAGCTTTGGTAAAACCTTCCTTAACACCCAGGTTGCCATACATCTCTCTCAATTTATTATTATTGATTACAACTAACGAATCAACACTTCGTCTAAGTTTTTCTAAACCTAAATTAGCTTGTTCTGTTCTAATTTTTCCTTCGAAAATAAATGGCATAGTAACTATCCCAACAGTTAAAATACCCATTTCCATTGCTAGATTCGATATGATAGGAGCAGCACCTGTTCCCGTACCACCACCCATTCCGGCTGTTATAAAAACCATCTTAGTATTTTTATCAAGCATTTTTTTAATTACATCTAAACTCTCAATTGCTGCTTTTTCACCAATTTTTGGATCAGCACCAGCACCCATTCCCTCTGTTAAATTAATACCAAGTTGTACTTTATTTGGAACTGGACTATTTTCTAGTGCCTGAGCATCAGTATTACAAATCACATAATCAACTCCATTAATCCCTTTATCATACATGTAATTAATAGCATTACTTCCTCCACCACCAACTCCAATTACTTTAATGACATTACTTTGGTTCTTGGGCATATCCCAAGATAAATTCTCATGTTGATTTTCCATATTCATATTTTTATTATTCTGCGTTCTCTAAAAATGTTTTTAGTTTTTCTGTAAATTTTTCAAAAATTGATTTCTGTTTTGAAATCTCATCACCATTATTGACCTGATCATCATTATCAATCTTATCAGTTTCATTTTCACGTTTAATTTTTATTTCTAATTCTTTATCATTGTTAAAGAAATTATCCCTTGCATTCATAACAAGACCTACAGCAGTTGCATATGTGGGGTTTGAAATTTCTATTAAATTATTGCCTGCTAAATGTTCATTTGGAGACCCAAGTCTGGTATCCATACCAGTAATGTATTCAACTAATTGCTTTAAATGCTTTAGTTGACTTCCACCGCCTGTCAAAACAATTCCTGCAATTAGTTTCTTTTTTTGTTCCTCATGTCCATAATTTTTAATCTCTAAATAAACTTGCTCAATAATTTCTACAACTCTTGCGTGAATGACTTTTGAAAGGTTTTTTAATGTTATTTCTTTTGGTTCTCTTCCTCTAAGGCCTGGAATTGAAACAATCTCATTTTCTTTATTTTCACCAGGCCAGGCAGAACCAAACTTTACTTTAAGCAATTCAGCTTGTTTCTCAATTATTGAACAACCATCTTTAATATCTTCAGTAATTATATTACCTCCAAACGGTATAACTGAAGTATGTCTTATAATTCCATCTTTAAAAATTGCAAGGTCTGTTGTTCCACCTCCAATATCAATAAGTGCAACCCCTGCTTCCTTTTCTTCTATGCTCAAAACAGCATCTGCTGATGCCAAAGGTTCTAAAGTTATACCATGAAAATCAATTCCTGAACTTTTTACACATCTAGCAATATTTTTTATTGAACTAACTTGACCAACAACAACATGGAAATTTGCCTCTAATCTTCCACCAAACATCCCTTTAGGTTCTTTTATTTCACCTTGGCCATCTACTTTGTATTCTTGTGGAAGAACATGGATAATTTCTTCGCCTGGGAGCATAACAAGTTTGTACACTTGATTTATTACATTATTGATATCTTTTTCCTCAATAACATGATCTGAATTCTGTCTTGTAATATAATCACTGTGTTGCAAGCTTCTTATATGTTGTCCAGCGATACCAACAACAACCTTATCTATTTTATATCCAGATGTTTTCTCTGCTTCATTAATTGCAGCTTGAATAGATTGAATTGTTTGAGTAATATTATTGACAACTCCTCTGTGCACGCCTAAGCTTTCAGACTTTCCTAAACCAACGATTTTTAGCTTACCATATTCATTAACATGTCCAATCATTGCAACAATCTTAGTTGTCCCAATATCCAAACCTATAAAAAGCTCATTATTTTTCATTTTTATTATTTTCGATTACCACTTGATTTTTAAAACTTAAATTGATATTATCTATTTCGGACAAAAGGTCTAACTGAGCTTTAGCCCCATAAAAAATCTTATATTTTTTAAGCTTCTCCTGGATACTATTAAGGTCTCCAAATTTTATTAAATAATTTTGATTGACTGTTTTTAAATACATATTTGTTTGATCCATAAAAATATAGTCGATATGAGAAAATAAGAACTCGTCATTTTTTATTTGAGAACTAATTTTTATGGCTTTCATTAAATTAATTGAATCTATTTTACCAACAAAAAATATTGTTTCTGGTTTATAAATTTTTGATAATGGAATAATGTCACCATTCAAATCGACATACTTGTTTTGATGTTCCAGGAACATAACAGGATCTTTTTCATTAATTGTTATTTTAATTTTTGAATCGACACTCCTGAATACATTTGAATTATAAAAGAAATCAATATTATTAATATGTTTTTCTAGACTATAAAAACTAAATTCTTGATTTAACAGCGAATCATTTATAAATTTATTTTCAACCAAATTTCTTTTTAGAGAGTCTAATTCTATATAGTTTAGTTTTAAATAATTTAAATCCTGGTAAATTAAATCATTTCTTTTACTGTTAATGAAATTTGCCCAAATAGTTACACAAACAGTGAGTATCAGAAGAATAGAAAAAATTAGTTTTTTATATAGCATTTTGTAAGATCAATTTTTTTATACTTTCAACTTTTTCAGAAATATCACCAGCACCTAAGGTGATAATTATATCTGAATCATCAATTTCTAGGTTTTCAATTAACTCCCCATCATTAATGATTTTTTTATTATCATTTTCTATTATTTTTAACAACTTAGTTGAATCAATTCCAGGTATTGGCTTCTCCCTTGCTGGATATATATTTAATAAAAATATTTTATCAAATTTTTCTAAAGCTCTTGCAAACTCAATCATAAAATCTTTAGTTCTTGAAAAAAGATGAGGTTGAAAAATTACTAGATTAGATTTTTTTGGATACATTATTTTTACTGAATCAACAATTGATTTGATTTCATTTGGATGATGTGCATAGTCATCAATTAATATTTTAGGAGATTTTGTAATAATTGAAAATCTACGTTCAATACCACTAAATGATTCAATAGCATTAATAATTTTTTTTGGATTTAAATTAAGTTTGACGGCTATTGAAAAGGCAGCTAAAGCATTAAGTGCATTGTGTTTACCAGGCATTCCAAAAACTACCTTGCCAAAGTTGTTTTTTTCAGATTTAATTTCAAAATCCGTTTCAAATGGTCCATGAAATAACTCATCAATATAATAATCAGATTTATCACTTAAACCATACTTATATCCTCCAAATTCTAAATTTTCGTTGTGAAAAATAATTCCGTCCCTCTTTAAATTTCCTGTAAAAGCTTTAAATGTATTTTTAAGATTTTGATAATTTTCATAAATATCTAGATGATCACTGTCTATATTATTTATACATATCATATTTGGTTTGAGTTCTAAAAAGGATTTATCAAATTCATCAGCTTCAACTATAAAAAATTTATTTCCATTGACTATTAAATTAGAGCCGTAATCATTCATAATTCCACCTACAAAAGATGTGAACTCTAAATTAAATTGAAATAAAATATGAGAAAGTATGGAGCTAATAGTTGTTTTTCCGTGCGTGCCTGATATTGCAATGCAATATCCATTGTTTACAATTTCTGAAAGAAATTTAGCTCTTTTAATTACTGTGAATTTTTTATCATAGCAGTATTCTAGTATTTTGTTATCATTACTTATAGCTGGTGTATAAATAATAATAGTATTTTTTGGATTTAACCTGATGAGGTCACTCATTGATTCTTTTAATGTGTAGGAAACTCCAATTCCTGAGTTAACTAACTTTTTAGTTAAGTTCGTTTGAACTTTGTCATAACCTAAAATATTTTTTTTGTAGTAATGTAAATATTTGGCTAAAGCCGACATTCCTATGCCACCAATTCCAACAAAAAAATAATTTTTATATTCTAAAGATTTCATTTTAAAAAAGATTCAATTTCACTTAAAATTATTTTAACCGCATTTTTTTTTGAAATTGCTTTAATTTTTTCAGAAAGATTAATTCGGTATATATCACTCACAATTAGTTTATTAATTATAGGTGTTAATTTAAAATCTAGCTCATCCTCGTTTATAAATTCACAAGCCCCATTGTCATAAATTGATCTAGCATTTTTTGTTTGATGATCATCAACCACATTGGGAGATGGGACAAATATGACAGGCTTTCCTACTATACACAGCTCAGATATAATGCTTGCACCTGATCTTGAAACGATTAAATCCGTAATTGAATACAACTCTTCAATTTTATCTACAAAAGGAACAATAATTAAGTTTTTATTTTTAAATTTTTTATAGGTTTCATAATATCTTGTTCCAGTTTGCAAAATAACTTGTAGATCATTTTTGATAAAAAAATCGATTGAGTCAGTTATAGATTTATTAAGCTTATCTGCTCCTTGACTACCTCCTAGCACTAGGATTATTTTTTTATTACTTTTCAGATTTAACTTTTTATAAACTTGTTGGTTCTTAACAGTTTTAAATAATCTAATTGATTCTCTGACAGGATTTCCAGAATATATTATTTTTTTTGAATCAAAAAATTTATCCATGCCAGCATATGCAACAAAAATTTTCTTTGAATACTTACCCAAAATTTTATTTGTAATTCCCGGATAGGAATTTTGCTCTTGTATGAAAGTTGGAATTTTTATCAAACTAGAAACAAATAAAATTGGACCACTTGCAAAACCCCCTGTTCCAATTACTAGATTTGGTCTAAATTTTATGAGAATAATTAAAGATTGAAATAAACTTATAATTAACTCAAAAGGGAGTAAGAGATTGGAAATTGAAACCTTTCTGTTAAAGCCTGATATATTTAATCCTCTAATTTTATAGCCACGATCGGGAATGATTTTCATTTCCATTCTGTTTTTTGAACCCACAAATAATAACTCACTATTTATAAATTTATTTTTTAAACTATCAGCAATGCTTAAAGCAGGGTAGATGTGCCCCCCCGAACCACCACCTGAAATAATAAACTTATATTTTTTTTTATTAGACATCTAACTCAACTGTATTATAATTTATGTTGTTTTTACTTACACTTAACAGAATTCCCATGGCTAAAAAAGTTATCCAAATTGAAGTTCCACCAGTGCTAACTAATGGAAGTGGCTGTCCCGTAACTGGAATTAATTGGACAGCAACTGCCATATTTGTAAAAGCTTGAAAAACTACGGGAATACCTACACCAACAGATACTAATTGTCCAAATTTTGTTTGTGATTTATAGGATATTATTATAATCCTAAACAATAATACTATATATAAAAGTAATATTATGAAGGCAACGATGACACCATACTCCTCAGCAATTATGGAGTAAATAAAATCTGATGTGCTCTGTGGTAAAATATACTTCATCGAACTTTTACCAGCTCCAACACCAAATATTTTTCCATTTGCTATTGCTGCCTTAGCTCTGTTTATTTGATAATTTGATGTGTCATCGAGATCATTTTTTACGAAATTTTCAATTCTGTTAGTCCATGTATCAACTCTGTTAGGAATTATTTCAGGGAACTTATTAACCGCAAACAAAAATGATGACAATAGTAAAACAAATAAAAAAAATAGTATAGTAAGATGCTTTAGTTTATATCCTGCAATAAATATTATCATTGTTGACATGATAAAAATTAACAGTGCAGTTGAAAAGTTTGATGGAAGAATTAATGCAACTGTTAATATTATTGGTAGCCACATTAATAAAAATGTTTTGATGAAACTAAGACTCTTATTTTTTTCCTTGGATAAAAAATTTGATAAGTAAATTAACAAGAAAATTGAAGCTAAAGTTGATGGTTGAAACGAGATTTCCAATATGGGTATATTTAACCATCTATTTGCATTTGCACCATCAATCACATTTCCTTGAAAAGATGCAAAAAACAATAAAAAAATTCCCAATGGTAGTATAATTAAGGAAAGGCCTTTGAAATATTTATACTCAACTAGATGTGTTGAATACATTATCAAAATACCAATAAAAATGATAGATATATGTTTTATAATATTTGAAAAAATTAAATTAGCTCCAAAATTTGAACTAGCACTATACACAGGTAAGAATGAAAATATTGCTAAAGCTATAACTACAATCCAAATAGCCTTATCCCCACGTATATTTTTGAGTATACTCATAATTTTCTTACCTGATTTTTAAATTCGTTACCCCTCTCCTCATAATTTTTAAATAAATCAAAACTTGCACATGCAGGAGATAATAAAACGATATCACCCTGTTTTGAGATATTATATGCACTTTTAACTGCATCAACCATTTTATTAGTGGAAACTACAAGATTACAGTGCTGAGAAAATGTTGAGATTATTTTTTCATTATCTGTACCTAAACAAACAATTGCTTTAACATTTCTCTTAACTAAAGGAATTAACTGGTCATAATCATTTCCCTTATCTACTCCCCCAACTATCCAAACTATTGGTTTTTTATATGAATTTAAGGCGTAAAAGGCTGCGTTTACATTTGTTGCTTTAGAATCGTTTACATATTTAACTTTATGTATTGTTAGAAAATGCTCCAATCTGTGTGAAACATTTTGAAAAGTTTTAAGACTTTCAATAATTTTTTTATTTGAAATATTTAAAATTTCTGCGACAGCAATTGCTGCCATTGAATTTTTTACATTATGTAACCCAACCAATGAGGTCTTACTAATATCTATCATATTTTCGTTTTTATTAATTGATAATTTGATTTTGTTTTTGAGCTTTAATAAATAGTTATTTGGCAGATTTTTATTGTTTCCTGTAAGAAACGGAATAGATAAAACCTGACTTTTTAAATCATTAATTTTGTTTGTTGTATTTGTACAATCGCCGCTGTAAATAAGATAATCTGAGCTTTTCTGATTGTTTATTATATTGAACTTTGCATTTATGTAATTTTCTATTTTATTATCATATCTATCGAGGTGGTCTGGTGTTATGTTGGTTATAACAGCTATATCAGGCTTAAAGTTCAAAATATGATCAAGTTGAAAACTACTAACTTCCAAAACATAATAATCAAATTGATTTTCTGCTATTGATCTAGAAAAACTGTATCCAATATTTCCTGCTAATCCAACATTAAATCCACTATTTTTTAATATGTGGTAAATTAATTTTGATGTTGTTGTTTTTCCATTTGTTCCAGTTACCGCAATAATAAAAGCATTAGTGTGTCTACTAGCGAATTCAATTTCTGAAATAATATTCTTATTTAGAAGTAATGGTTTGGACTTAATTAATGATTCAAGATCAATCCCAGGACTAATCACTATTTCATTTGAATCCTTTATTAAATTTTCAGTGTGCCCAGACTCTTCATATGTCACCCCTAAGTCTGACAAGATTTTTTTTGTTTCTGGTTTAATATTTTTTGAGTCCGAAAGAAAAACATCCAAACCTTTTTTTTGAGCTAATTTTGCAACTCCAACTCCACTAATACCAGAACCAAGAATAACTGTTTTACTTTTACCCATCATCTTAATTTCAGTGTTATCAGAGTTAATATTGCTAGTAAAATTGAAACGATCCAAAATCTTGTAACAATTTTAGTTTCACTTAATCCTTTTTTTTGAAAATGATGGTGAAGAGGACTCATTAAAAAAATTCTTTTTCCAATTCCATATTTTCTTTTTGTGTATTTAAAAAAACTCACTTGCATTATTACAGACATTGTCTCAATAAGAAATACACCACATAAAATAGGTAACATTAATTCTTTCCTGACAAGAATTGCAATGACCGCTATTATGCCCCCAACAGATAAGCTACCCGTATCACCCATGAAAACTTGCGCAGGATGGGTATTATACCATAAAAAACCTATCAATCCACCAAGTAGAGCAGAGACAAAAACAACTATCTCACCTATTCCCGGTATGTATATTATATTTAGATAATCTGAAAAAATAAAATTACCAGATATCCAAGCTAGAATTCCAAGAACAAAAACAACTATTGCTGAAGTTCCAGCTGCTAAACCGTCAAGACCATCTGTAAGGTTAGACCCGTTTGAAACCGCAATTATTATAAATGCTATTACAAAAACATAAAAAATCCAATTTTGGTTATTCTTTGAAATTTTAAATATTTCAACATAATCTAACTCGTTATTTTTAAAAAAAGGAATAGTTGTTTTTAAAGACTTTTGAGTCGTGATTTTATTTTGCTTATCATTTAAATCCTTATTTTGCTTAACCTCAATACCAGGGTGAAAGTAAATTGTAAAGCCAATAAATAAACCTAAAATAGTCTGACCAATAATTTTTACCCAACTATTAATTCCTGATTTTCTGTTCTTGAAAACTTTAATATAATCATCAACAAAACCGATCAGAGCTAACCAAATAAAAGATACTAATAGAATAACAATATAAATATTCCTAAAATCAGTAAACAATAAAATGGGTATTATGGTTGATACTAATATTATAACACCACCCATTGTTGGTGTTCCTTCTTTAGCCTTTTCACCTGGTAAATTGAGATTTCTAATATTTTCACCTATTTGTTTTTGTCTTAGATAGTTTATTATTTTTTTTCCAAAAATTGTTGAAATTAAAAGAGCTAGGATAAAACTTATCGCAGATCTAAAAGAAATGTATTGAAATAAACTAGCCCCCATTAACTGAAACTCTTTCTCTAATATTTCAAATAAATAATATAACATCAGACAGCAATTTTTAATGATTCTTTGACAATATTTACATCACTAAACTCGATTTTTTTTGATTTTATAATTTGATATTTTTCATGTCCCTTACCAGCTACCAGAATGATACATTTTTCATTTAACATTGTTAAAGCAAGTTTTATTGCTATTTCTCTATCTAACTCAATCATTACTTTTTTTAATTGGATTTTTTCAATACCGGATATCATATCTTCAATTATTTTTTCAGGATCCTCGTCTCGAGGATTATCAGATGTAAAAACAGAAAATGAACTGTTATTCACTGCAATTAAACCCATTTTTTTTCTTTTATCTTTATCTCTTCCACCACCACATCCAATTACCGTAATTACTTTTAAATTATTAATGTTTATACTATGAATTGTATTCAAAATATTTAATAATGCATCTGGTGTATGTGCGTAATCTACAATTGCAGTTATATTTTTTTTGGTAATAATTTCAAATCTTCCATTGGGTGATTTCAATAGAGTTAGATTTTCATAGATATTTTTTTCATTTAGATTAAGGAGCTTAGCTATTGATGTTACTGAAAGTATATTGTAAGCGTTAAAATTTCCGATTAATGAAGTTTGAATTTCTAGATTATCAATTTTTAATTTCATCCCTTCAAAAGAATTTTCTAGTACACGCAATTTAAAATCTGCTGGTTTTTTTAAGGACATTGTATAAGTTCTGGATCTTGTATTCTGAGTCATATACGTTCCGTTTTTATCGTCAATATTTACCAAAGATTTTTGAGTATTTCTTAAATTGTCAAATAGTCTTTTTTTAGTATTTAAATAACTTTTGAAATCTCCATGATAATTCAAATGATCATGAGTAATATTTGTAAATACACAAAGAGAAAATTCTAATGAATTGATTCTTTCTTGATGAATTGAATGGGATGACACCTCCATAAAACAAAAATCAACTTCTAAATCGACCATTTTCCTCAAATACATATTAATATCATATGAATCTGGTGTAGTTAAATTTGTTTTATACTTTTTGTTGTTAATTTTAATTTCATTTGTGGAAATTAATCCACTTTTATAGCCCATTTTTATCATTAAATCATGAGCGAGCGAGACGGTCGTTGTTTTTCCATTTGTACCAGTCACGCCTATTAATTTTAACTTTTTAGATGGGTTTCCAAAAAAATTACAACAAATCGTTGAATATGATTTTCTACTTGATTTAACTATTATATAAGTTATATTTTGGACCAAATTATCAGGTTGTCTTTCGCATAGGATTGTAGAGGCACCTTGTCCTATGGCAATATTTATATAATCATGCCCATCAGAGTTGTTGCCCTTAATTGCTACAAACAAAAAATCACGATCAATGTTATCTGAACTTCTGGAAATATCACGAATAGATAAATCAATTTTACCAATTATTTGAACTGAATCAACGCCAATTAATATGGTTTCAATTTTTTTCATTGATTTGTACTAGTTATTTTGTTACTAATTAATCCTCTTTCAATTTCTTCCATTGAAAATTCAAGATAATTAGGATACTTAGACATAATTTTTTCTGCAATATTTTTAAAAACAGGGCCAGCTACTATTGAGCCATAATATCCTAATTTTTTATTGGGCTTGTTAATAGTTATTATGCATGAATACTTTGGTTTATCGGACGGAAAAAAACCTACAAAACTTGAATTATAATTTATGCTATCTGTATTATAATCGATTTGAGCAGTACCTGTTTTTCCAGAGATTCCAAAATATTTAGACTTTATATTATTGGCTGTACCGTTGGGGTGATGCACAACATCATAAAGCATTTTATTAATTATTTTGAGAGTTTTGTTTGAGCATATAGATGAATTGATAATTTCCTTTTTAAATCTGTAATCATTCTCAACAGAGTTAGTAACCCTTTCTAAAAATTTTGGTTTTAACATTTCTCCATTATTTGCTATTGAATTATAAAATGTTAGAATTTGAAGTGGTGTTAGTGATATTCCGTAACCATATGCCATCCATGGTAATGATAATCCGTTCCAATTTTTATCATCAGGATGAGGAAATATAGGTTTTGGTTCACCCTTAATTTCAATTCCTAATTCCTTATCAAGCCCGATATTTGAAATTCTGTCTACAAATTTTCTTGGTTGATTTTTATAAAATTCATTTATTGCCGATACAATCCCGGTATTTGATGATAACCTAAAAATATCCATCAAATTTATCTCTCCATATCCACCCTCTTTTGAATCTTTAACGTTATAACCATAAAAGTTTAATTTGCCGTTTTTTGTATCTATTTTTTGAATTGTATCAATTGCATTATCCTCCAATAAAGAAATAATAGACATTAACTTAAAAGTTGAGCCTGGTTCTAAAGATTCACCTACTGCATAATTCAATTTTTCATAGTATTTACCCTCACTAGTTCTGGCGAAGTTTGATATTGCTTTAATTTTACCAGTGCTTACTTCCATCACTATAGCTGATGAATGATCGGCTTCAAAATTTATAGTTTGCTCTAGAAGATTGTCATGAACTATATCTTGAATTTCAACATCGATTGTTGAATATACGTTTGATCCATTTATAGGGTTCTTGTTTAAATCATTATCCAAAATTTTCCATTGTCCATTTGAAATTTTTCTCTTTGTCACAAGACCATTTTTTCCTCTTAGAAAATTACCATATGCATGCTCCAAGCCAACACCTCTAAAATTTCCATTCTCATCTATTCTTTCATATCCTACAGTTCTTTCAGCAATTTTACCAAAGGGGTATTCTCTTGTAACTTTATTTTCTATAATCAGCCCTCCCTTTATTGTTCCATGTTTAAGGATGGGAAAACTTTTAATTATTTCTAGTGATTTTAAATCAATATTTCTAAAAATATTTAAATATCTGTTGTTCTTTTCACGACCTTTTTTAATTCTTAAACATTCATCTACAGTCTTAGTTTTCTTCATGTGTGAAATTTTTTCACAAAGAGAGCTTAGTTCAGTCTGAAAAATTTTATCTGATATAATTTTTGTGTCAATAAAAATATCATACTTTGATATAGTAGTTGCTAGTATACTACCATCTGTTGAATATAAATTACCTCTTACAGGTTTTGCTATAAAATTCTTTATGGTTTTATCCTCAGCAATCTTTCTATATTTATCTCCTTCGATGAATTGTATTTGAAATAATTTGTAAAAAATCCCCAAAGAAAACATTAGCAATAAAAATCCAATAACGTATAGTCGTATTAAAAAATTATTTTCCATCATTTTTTTGTAATAATAATTTTAGTTGGTGGGTTTAATGATGGTCCAATTCCTCTGTCAAATAATTGAATTTTGATATTTGACTCCATTTTAAGTGTAACTATTTCTTTTCTTACTTCAATAAATTCATTTTCAACCATAGCGAGTTTATCAGACAAATCGTTCAATTTGTAGATTTTTGTATCAACACTATGTGATGAGTAAATCATAATTAAAGCGAGGAAGAACAAATACAATATAAAACTCGTATTTTTAAGGTTCGTTTTTTCAATTATGAACCTTCCGTTGACAATATCAAATAATTTCTTTCTCATAATTTTATTGCCGATCTTAATTTTGCACTTCTCGATCTTGTATTAAGTTTTAACTCAGATTCTTTTGGTTTTAAAAAATGAAATTTTAGTTTGAAAGGATTTGAGAAATTTCCAAATTCGTCTTTAATAGGCTCCTGATCAAAACAACCATTTTTAAAAAACCTTTTTACAAGACGGTCTTCTGCTGAGTGATAGGTAATTACAGACATGATTCCGTTTTTTGATAAAAGATCTTTAGATTGGATTAATATTTCCTTTAAAAATTCAAGTTCTTTGTTTACCTCAATTCTAATAGACTGATAAACTCTTGCTAAAAAACTATTTTTGGTATTAATAGAGAAAAAATTTTCCAAAACATAATTTAAATCATTGGTCATTGAAATTTTTTTATTTTCTCTTTCAGAGCATATTTTTTTTGCAATCTTTTTTGAGTTTTTTAAATCTCCATTTAAATAAAATAAATTTGAGAGCTGTGTTTCAGAATAATTATTAATAACTTCTATCGCGTCCAAATTTTGATTTTGATTCATTCTCATGTCTAATCTGTACCCTGGATGAAAGCTAAATCCTCTATTTTTTTTATCTAGCTGGTGAGATGAAACACCCAAATCAGCTAATATTCCATCAACTTTTTTAATTTTTAAGTAGTCAAGAGTCTGCATCAAAAAAATATTATTTTGCCTAAAAAAAAATAATCGATCATCATTAATTATGTTGCTTTCTGAATCCAAATCTTGATCAAAAGCAATCAGCTTTCCTTTACTCCCCAGTCGATTTAATATTTCACGAGAGTGACCGCCACCACCATATGTCATATCAACATAAATACCATTGTCTCGAATTTCCAAACTATCTAAACTTTCATTTAACAATACAGGTTTATGATAATTCATTGTTTTGATTACCCATAACTTGTTCTGTCAACTTTACGAAATCAATATTTTTATCATTAATTGATTTTTCATATTGGTCTTTATCCCATATTTCAACAATATTGATAGCGGAAGCCATGACAACATTTTTTTTTAAGTTGATATTGGTAATTAAGTCAATTGGAACTAATAGTCTTCCATTAGAATCTAAATCAAGTGCCCTAACACCAGCACTGAAGATTCTTATAAAATCATTATTCTTTTTAATAAACCTGTTCAATGAATTTATTTTTTCCATTACAATCTTCCACTCAACCATTGGGTAAAGTTCAAGACAAGGTTGAAACACAGATCTTTTAATAATAAATCCATCTTTTAAATTTCCATCGAGTTGTTTTTTTAACTGCGATGGTAGAAGGATCCTGCCTTTATTATCAATTTTACACTCGAGAGTTCCAGTTAGTTTTGTCATATTCGAAACGTCTTCTTTCAAATATATATATTTTATCCCACTTTTTCCCACTTTTTCCCACATTGTTAATAAGTAAAAACAAGCTAAAATCAATAATACATAAAATGTTCATTTACAACATTTTATATATAATATTTTTGATTTTCTAAATAAAAAATGATCTTTTAATAAAAAGTGTATTCTATATGATTACTTTAGTGTCGACAATTTGAATTAGTTTTTTTATGATAAACACAGATTTTCAATACTTGTCAAAAGGTAATGGTCAGCCCATAATAATTCTTCACGGTCTAATGGGAGGCCTTACTAATTTTAATGAAGTATTTAATTTTTTTCCTGCAATTGGATATCGTGTAATTGCCCCAGAGCTTCCTGTCTACAGCTCCAATATAATGGACACAAATTTGAAACATTTATCAAAGTATATTTATTCCTTCATTAAACATTTGGGATTAGAAAATGTTATACTACTGGGAAACTCAATGGGTGGGCACATTGGATTAATTTTTTCAAAAATATACCCTGATTTAGTAAAAGCACTGGTTTTAACAGGAAGTTCAGGCCTTTATGAAAATTCAATGGGAGATTCCTACCCTAAAAGAGAGGACTATAATTTTATAAAAACAAAAACAGAAAATGTTTTTTACAGCCCAAAGATTGCTACAAAAGAACTTGTTGACGAGGTGTATGAAATCGTCAATAATCGAAAAAAATTAATTAAAATACTGGCCTTAGCAAAAAGTGCAATCAGGCATAATATGTCAAAAGATTTACCCAAAATTAAAATTCCAACAGCATTAATATGGGGGAAAAACGATAATGTAACCCCTCCTGATGTTGCTATAGAGTTTAATAAATTGATGCCAAACTCTGATTTATTTTGGATTGATAAATGCGGACACGCACCTATGATGGAACATCCCAAAAAATTCAATGAAATTCTAAAATTGTGGTTTTTAAAAAATAAATTTTAATGAAATTTTCAAAAATTATTTTTTTAAAAAGTAGTCCAAACACAATTCAATGCCCTAAAAGTAATTTCGAAGAAATTGCATTCATTGGACGATCTAATGTGGGAAAATCTAGTTTAATTAATATGCTTTTTAATAATAAAAATCTTGCAAAAACTTCAAAAAAACCAGGTAAAACAAAATTGATAAATCATTTTATAATTAATGATACTATCCTTTTAGCAGACCTTCCGGGATATGGGTATGCAAAGCTTTCAAAAGTTGAAGCAAAAAAAATTAACGAAATAATTCAAGATTATATAGAAAATCGTAAAAATCTGACTAAACTATTTTTACTTATTGATATAAGACATGAGCCAATAAAAACAGACCTATTATTCATTGATTACCTTGATAATCTAAAGAGAAGTTTCCATATAATTTTTACTAAATCTGATAAATTAAAGAAAGATGAACTTTCAAAAAAATCAAAAAATTATATTAAAAATATTAACTCTACATGTTTGGATAGCAAATTTTTTATCAGTTCTTCATCCTCAAAAAATGGAAAAGAAGAAATTTTAAATTTTATTATTTCATAAAAAAATTTAATTTTTTTTGAGTTCTAATTTTTCAGCAAAATAATCGCAAAAGTCTGAAAAATCTTTAAATATTTTTTCATTATTAGTTGATCTTAAGTGAGTTTTTGACAAGCTGACAAGAGTTTGATAAATAAAAATATTCATATGATCAAGCGGCATATCTTTAGTCCAGAGATCAATTATCAAAGTTTCCTTTTTATCAAAATCCCAAGTACTTAAAATTAATGCCTTTACATCTTGATTAGTCACATCCCCACCTTCAGCTGACCACTTTATATTCT